>DASYSN010000333.1:0-1745 GCA_036003305.1 Thermoanaerobaculia bacterium | reverse complement strand
CGGACGGCGGTGGCCAGTTGCGGATCGAGCGCGCGGCAGAGGGTGTCTTTTTCCTTCTCGCCGTAGACGCAGAGGACGCGCATGCCGCGCAGCTTCTCGAGCTCCGGCTTCACCTCGTACTGGATCTCTTTCGGGTGATAGAACGGGAGCCAGCTCGCGTGATAGCGGAAGTCGATGGTCGGCTCCAGGCCGAGGAGCGCGATGACTGAGGTCGAGGCGCGGAGGTCCTGCGGGAGGCGGCTCGCCATGAACGGCAGGATGTCGGCGCCGCGCGAGTAGCCGATGAGCATCACGCGATCGCACTTCCAGTGCAGCTTGTAGTAGCGGATGACCCGTTCCAGCGCGCACGCCGACTCTTCGGCGGTCTTGCGCGTCGTGAAGTACACGTTCGTGCGGAAGCCGACCACCGGCACGCCCGCTTCGCGGAAACGATTCGTGACGCGGACGTCGATGCGGCGCCAGCCGCCGTCGCCCGTGAGCATGATCGCGAAGGTGCCGTGCGGCGGATGTTTCGCCGGAAGCGCGATGAGCGGCAGGTCGGTCACGCCGCCGACCGCGACGCAGACGGCCAGCAGAAGCGACAGCATTAGTTCAAAGCCTCGAGGATGATCCGCGCTAGCTTCGCGTAGTCGCCGTCGAAGTGATGCGATCCATGCAGCGTCACGACTTTCACGTGCGGCAGCGTCAGGCCGCGGCAGAGCGAGTCGGTGTCGTCGTCGCCCCAGACGCAGAGCGTCTTCGTCGACTTCAATTTCGCGAGCTCGGGCTCGACCGGGAAGCCCTTCTTCGAGTCATGCATCCAGTCGACGACGTGGAACTCGAACTCGACGCGCGGGCTCGGCGCGAGGAGCGTCAGCAGCCGGATCTTCGACTGCTGTTCCGGCGTGAGGCGTGCGACCATCGCCGGCAGGACGTCAGCGCCGCGCGAGTAGCCGACGACGATGACGTGCTGTTTCTTCCAGCGAGCGAGGCTCGAATCGATGATCGTGCCGAGGTCGTGCGACGCGACGTCGGGAGTCCGCTTCGTCCAGAAGTAGTCGAGCGAGTTGAGGCCGACGACCGGCATGCCCTCGTTCGCGAGAACGCTCGAGATCGACTTGTCGATCTTCGCCCAGCCGCCGTCGCCAGACACGAAGACGACGAGCGTGTCGGAGCTTCCGCGCGACGGCGGAACGTCGATCAGCGGGAGGGGTTTGGCGGTTGCGAGGAAAACAGAAAGAAGGAGGAACATCGGACCGGGCCATACAACGGCGCGCGGCGCGTCCTCATTTCGCGAAAACGCCGCGTAACCCTCCTGAAACAAGTGCGGCCAGGTTGGTGAGGATGCGCGGCAGGGCGAGGCCGCCGGGGGAGGCGATGTAGGTCGGCTCCCAGACGGGGTCGAACTTGTCCTTGTACTGGCGCAGGCCCTGGAAGTTGTAGAAATTCTCGCCGAATCGGTACGCGAGCGCGCCGGCGCGGCTCCAGAGCGGCGCCATGCTGCGGTTCTCGATGCCGGAGAGCGGCGCCATACCGAGGTTGAAGAAGCGGTACCCCTGCCCGGCGCCCCACAGCATCAGATTCACGAACATGTAGTCCATGACGCCGCTCGGCGCGTCGGTCGCCTGCCGCATGAGATCGACCGAGAGCTCTTCGTTGTCCGCGCCGGTCCAGAGGTTCGAGAACGCGACGATCCGTTGCTCGCGCCGGACCACCGCCACCGGGAAGCGTGCAACATACTGCTCCGCGAAAAAGCCGAGCGAGAA
>DASYSN010000332.1:0-5735 GCA_036003305.1 Thermoanaerobaculia bacterium | reverse complement strand
GCCTCTCCGTCATCCTGAGCCGCGTAGACGGCGAAGGATCTCAGAATTCGCCGCACGTGGCTTGAGCGGCGCATCTGGAGATCCTTCGCCGCGCTACGCCGGCTCAGGATGACGGGGCAGCTGACGATCTTGTCCCTAATCCACGCGCTTCCACACCACCACCTGCCCCTGCTCGAAGGCGGGGCGGAAGTGTTGTTGGACGTAGGCCCAGACGAGGGGGGCGCGGTCGCTGTTCGGGACGCCGTCGATCGTGAAGGGGTCGTTCGGCGGCGGGATGATGGCGTAGCGGACCTCGGGCTGCTTTTCGAGGTGGTCGATGACTTCGCGTTGCGCGGCGGGCGACTCGTATTCCGCGACCTCGTTCAGCGGCACGGGACAGCGGCGGTCGAGGAGGTAGAAGAGCAGGCCGCGATTGGTGAAGTCGAAGAACGTCTCGGACGGGCCGAGGTTCTGGGCGAAGTAGGTGCGGAGCGTCGTGATGTATTCGGCGTCGTGCTTGTCGAAGAGTGCACCGCCGAGCTGGGTCACGGAGGTGTCTTCGATCTGTTGCTGGCGCCGTACGGATGAGAAGACGGCGATGTTCGCGGTGATCCCGGTGATGATCAGCAAAATAATGGCGGCGACGCGGCCGGCCACCCTGGCCGATACGCGGCGATCGGACATCAGCAGCGCCACGCCGGCGAAGAGCAGCGGATACCCGCCGTTCTCGATGCCGTAGAGGTGATGCCGCTCCGCGTACGAAAGGCCGGTCGCGGCGACAAATACCGCGAGGATGACGAGCGGCGCGACCCGCGGCGGCACCCGCGTCGCGACGCCGACGGCGAGCACGAGGACCGCCGCGATCCAGACGCCGACGGCCATCGATGGACGCTGCAGGAACGCCAGCATCACGTCGGGAAAGAAGCGCAGGTCCGCCATCGCCTTCGGCGCGGCGAAGAAGCCGAGGTTGTAGGCGGGGGCGAGATGCGTCAGGGAGAGCGTGCGCGTGATCGCGCTGCCGAGGATGCCGAGGACGGCGAAGAGGAGCGTGACGGGGACGGCTGTCGCGAGGATGCCGATGGCTGCCGACGCGAATGCCTTCATTCTCGGCCGCACGAGCAGCGCCGTCATGACGAGCGCCAAGAGCGAGTAAAAACCGAAGTCGATGCTGACGAGGCAGGCAAATGCGGCGATCGCGGCGGCGTACCCGAGGAGCCTGGACGACTGGCGACGGTATGCGGCGATCATCACCGCGAGCGCCAGCAGCGCGAACGCGCAGCGGAACGATTGCGGGCAGTTGACGAAGAGGACCGCCAGCAGCGCCGTCGCGGGAGAGGCCGACGCGGCGGCGGTCATCGCGTACATCGCCGGCGCGTTGATTTGGGCTATTAAATCGTGCGAGGCCACGATCGTCCCGACGCTGTGGGCACCGGCGTAGCGCATGACGAGAAAATCGAGGCCGCCGTCTTCGAGCAGACCGTGCGTCGGGACGGTGTCGCGGTAGGCGCGCGCGCCGTGCATCATGTTCGACGCGTGGATGAGGCTCTGCCCTCGCTCGAACACGTTGATGCGCGGCACCCCCTCCGCCGCCCACAGGCTGCACGCCAGCGGGAAGAAGTAGACGAACGCCGGGAAGGCGATCCACGTGAGCACGCGCTTCGAGCCGCGCAGCGGCACGAGCACGATGAGCAGCGCGAGGACGTCCAGCACGACGTGCCGGCCGAACAGCAGCCTGGCTTCCGGAATGATGCCGAGCGGCGCGAATGCGAAGTTCGTTCGGAAGAAACGGAGGATGAAGAGCAGCCAGACGGCGGCAATCAGCAGCAGCCGTCCGTCGGTGTCGGTCAGGTCGAGCAGCGCGAGGTAGACGACGAACAGCGCCGGCAGCAGCGCGACGTCGTCAACCGTGTACGCCGCTTCAAACCTGCGAAAGACGACCGCGATCGGGACGAAGAGAACGACCGGCGCGACGACGTACGCGAGATCGGGGGAGATCACCGCGAGCCACACCGAGCCCGCGCACGCGGCCCACGTCGTGACGTTGGCCCATGTCTGCGCAGTAGCGAGCAGTTCGCTGAGCCGCCGGGTCGCAACCGCGACGACGATCGGCGCGACCACCAGCGTCACGGTGAACCAGAACGGCCCGCGCGCGTCGAGTCCATGCGCCCGCATGTACCCCGGCACCTGCGACGCCTTCGCCGCTCGCGTCCAGAATGGCTGCGTCGCCATCGCCACGGCGAAGCCGAAGGCCGCAAACGCCAGGTTGCACGCGTAGAAGTAGACCCGCTCGGACTCGGTCAATGTCCGGCAATAGTAGCAACGTGTCTACGCAGCCGGCGGATCGTACCGATACCCGAATCCGACCACCGTCGAGATCCGGTCCGGACCGATCTTCTTGCGCAGGTTGCGAATGTGCGCATCGACGGTGCGGGTCTCCACCTCGTCCGACATGTGCCACACCTCGGACAGGATCCGGTCGCGCGAGATCACGGAGCCTTTGTTGCGGACGAGGAGCCAGAGGAGCTCGAACTCTTTCTTCGCGAGCTTCACCTCGGTGCCGTAGCGGAAGACGCGGAACGACTTCTCGTCGATCTTGATTTCGCCGTCCTCGTACATCGACGGATCGTCCGGCGTGACGCGCGAGCGGCGCCACACCGCGGCCACGCGCGCCACGAGCTCGCGCACGCTGAACGGCTTGGTCAGATAGTCGTCCGCCCCGAGCTCCAGGCCGGTGACGCGGTCGCGCTCCGAGCCGCGCGCCGTGAGCATCATGATCGGGATCGCCTGCGTCCGCGGATCGCGCCGCAGCTCGCGGCAGATCGTCAGGCCGTCGAGGTCCGGCAGGTTGAGATCGAGGATCACGAAGTCGAAGCCGCCGTGCTGCACCGCGTGCAAGCCGTCGTTGCCGCGGCCGAAGACGGTGACGGTGTACCCCTCGCGTTCCAGGTTCAGGCGAACCGTGAACGCGATGTCGTTGTCGTCTTCGATCAGTGCAATCCGCTTCATGCGTGGTCGGCGTTCGAGTGCTTGATCATCCGTCCTTCGACGAGGTAGACGACCATCTCACAAATATTGGTCGCGTGATCCGCCATGCGCTCGAAGTACTTGCCAATGAAGGTGAGGCGGATGGCGGGCGAGATGTTGCGCGGGTTCTCCATCATGTAAGTCAGCAGCGTGCGGAACGACTCGACCGTGAGCTGATCGACGACGTCATCCGCTTTGATGACCTCGCGCGCCAGCGCCGCGTCGCCGCGAACAAACGCATCCAATGATTGCCGCACCATCCGCTGCGCGTCGTCGGCGAGTAACGGCAGGTGGACGAGCGGCTTGAGCATCGGCTCTTTCGCCAGCTCGATCACCCGCTCGCAGACGTCGAGCGCCAGGTCGGCGATCCGCTCCAGCTCCGGCGTGATCTTCATGACCGTGGCGACGAAGCGGAGGTCGCCGGCGGCCGGCTGCATCTTCGCGATCAGCTCGATCACCCGCTGGTCGATCTGCACCTCCATCTCGTCGATGGCGTCGTCGCTCGCGATCACCTGGTCGGCGATCCGGATGTCGTTCTCCAGCAGCGCGCGAATCGACTGCTGCATCGCGTCCTCCACCATCGCTCCCATGCGGAGGAGGAGGTCTTTGATGTCTTCGATGTCGCGGTCAAAGTGGCGGATTGTCATGGTGGTTACTCGTTACTCGTCATTCGTTACTCGGGGATCGGCATCCGGCATCCGGCATCCGGCATCCGGCATCCGGCATCCGGAGGAGTTTGTCTTCGGATGCCGGATGCCGGATAGCGGATGCCGAAACGCGTTCTCACCCAAAGCGTCCAGTCACATAGTCCTCAGTAATTTTCTCTCTCGGATTCATGAAAATCGTATTCGTCTCGCCGTACTCGACGAGCTTGCCGAGCATGAAGAAGGCGGTGCGGTCGGAGACGCGGGCGGCCTGCTGCATGTTGTGCGTCACGATCACGATCGTGTAGTTCGCCTTCAGCTCCCAGATCAGCTCTTCGATCTTGGTCGTGGCGATCGGATCGAGCGCGGACGCCGGCTCGTCCATCAGGAGAATCTCAGGATCGACGGCGAGCGCGCGGGCGATACAGAGCCGCTGCTGCTGGCCGCCGGAGAGCGCGAAGGCGGAGTCGTTCAGCCGGTCCTTCACCTCGTCCCACAGCGCCGCGCGTCGCAGCGACTTCTCGACTGTCTCGTTGAGCTGCCCCCGTCCTCGCACGCCGCCGATCTTCAGCCCGTACGCGACGTTCTCGTAGATCGACTTCGGGAACGGGTTCGATTTCTGGAACACCATCCCGACGCGGCGCCGCAGCTCGACGACGTCCGTTCCCGGACCGTAGATATTGCGGCCGTCGATCTCGATCGTCCCTTCGCCGTGCGCCTCCGGGATGATGTCGTTCATCCGGTTGATGGAGCGGACGAACGTCGATTTGCCGCAGCCGGACGGCCCGATCAGCGCCGTCACCTGCCGCTCCGGCACCTCCAGGCTGATGTCGTGCAGCACGTGCGCGTCGCCGTAGAAGAAGTTGAAGTTCTGGACCGTGATCTTCGGCGGCACGTAGGACGTCGCGGTTGCGGGAGATGTCGGCATCAGCATCGTCGGTTCCATCGTCATCATGGGCATCAGCGTTGTCATGGACGGTTCATCCTCTCGAGGCGGCGAACGGCAAGGCGGGCGACGATCGACAGCGTGAGGATCATCATCACCAGCAGGAACGCACCGGCCCACGCCTGCCGGTGCCAGTCGTCGAATGCCGAGTTGGCGTACGTGTAGACCTGCACGGTCAGCGACGCCATAGGCTGCGCGACGTTGGTCGAAAAGAAGGTGTTGTTGAACGCCGTGAAGAGCAGCGGCGCCGTCTCCCCCGCCACGCGCGCCAGCGCCACGAGGATTCCGGTGAGGATTCCCGGCAGCGCCGCCGGAAGGATGACGCTGAACACCGCCCGGCTGCGGGTGGCGCCGAGGGCCAACGCCCCCTCGCGCAAGCCTCCCGGCACGAGCCGCAGCAACTCCTCGGTCGTCCGGACGATGATCGGCAACATGAGGAAGCCGAGGGCGACGCCGCCCGCGATCGCGCTGAAGCGCTTCACGGGAAGCACCACCAAGCCGTACGCGAAGATGCCGATGACGATCGACGGGACGCCGTTCAACACGTCGGCGGAGAACCGGACGACGTCGGCGAAGCGGCTGCCGGGATACTCGGACAGATAGATCCCCGACATGCAGCCGATCGGGACGGCGAAGAGCGCCGCGATCGCGACGAGGATCAGCGTCCCGACGATCGCGTTCGCCATCCCGCCGCCTGTCTCGCCGACCGGCTTCGGCATGTGCGTGAAGAACGCCCAGTTCAGCGCGCCGAACCCTTCTTTCACGACATAGAAGAGGATCAACGCCAGCGGTACGAGCGCCACCACCACCGAGAACGCGCAAAAGATCTCCGCGAGGCGCGAGATCATCTTTCGTCGCGCGGCGTTGCTCATCGGCGGTTCATTCCCCAGATGAGGCCGCGCGAAAGCGCGTTGATGACGATGGTGATGACGAACAGCAGCAGTCCGATCTCGATGAGCGCGTGCAGGTACAGCTCATCCGCCGCTTCGGTGAACTCGTTCGCGATCACCGCCGCGAGCGTGTGCTGCGGCGCGAAGAGCGAGAGGCTCGCCTTCGGGTTGTTGCCGATGACCATCGTCACCGCCATCGTCTCGCCGAGGGCGCGGCCGAAGCCGAGCATGACGGCGCCGATGATTCCGGTC
>DASYSN010000331.1:0-8431 GCA_036003305.1 Thermoanaerobaculia bacterium | reverse complement strand
CGCGGCACGCTCGCGGAGAGCGAAGTCGGCTTGCAGGCGCGGCGGCACGTACGCGACCGGCTTTCCGCCGACCGTCCATGCCGGCTCGCCTCGGCCGCTGCAACAGCCGCTGATCACGACGGAGCTCGGCACGTAGGCAACCACCGCGTGAATCGTCGGGATGCTCGACGCGAGCAGCAGTGCCAGCTCCGCGCCGCGCGAGATACCGACGATCGCGATCCGCTCCGGATCGACCGACGGCTGCGCGCGAAGCCAGTCCAACGCGGTGGCGAAGTACTCCAGCGGAATGTACGAGAGCGACGACGGAAGTCCTCGCACACCGAAATACGCCAGCGCCAGCACGACATAGCCCCGCGACGCGATGCCGCCGGCCTGCCCCGCTGCCGGCGGTATCCCGCCACCCGAGCCGCTGACGACGATGACGCCCGGATGCTTTCCTTCGCCCGGCGGCAGATACAACTCGCCGACGAGCCCGCGCTCGTGCAGCGCCGAGATTCTGACGTCGCTGGCGACCGCTCGACGCTCGACACTGTCGGTGGCCACCGCTTTTCCATCCACAATCGCCGTGAGATCCCAACGATCGGCGGGATCGCGGCGGCTCGTCCGGCGCGCCGACCAAAACAGCTCCATCGGATCGTCGCTCTTCGTCAGGTCGAGGACACCCTTCGCGTCCGCGCGATACACCATGCTCGATTCAGAGTCGGGACCGCGAAGCTGGAGGGCCACCTCTCTTCCCGGTGGCAGACCGGAGACGACGATCGGAACGACTTCGTCGATCAGGAACGTCTTGCGCGGAAGGTCGAACGTCGCCGGCGAGGCCGCCGGCGCGCCACAGAGAAAGGCGAGAAACGCGAGCGCCCTAGCGTTCCGCTTCCAGCCGCCGGAGAAGTTCGCGCAATGCATCGATCACCTCTCCCTTCTCGACGTTCGGCTTCTTGAACGCGAGGTTGAGCGAGAACGGAAGCGACTTGTCCTTGAACGCGAAGACGAAGTTCCTGGGCCGGCCGGCCTTCTTCGGCTCCGGCTTCGCGGCGGTCTGCTTACGCAGCGAGTCGCGATCGAGCTCGCCGGACGCGTAGGCGCGGACGACGTCTTCCATCGCCGCCTCGTTGCCGGCGCGGGCCACCTGCACGAGCACCGACTTGTTGGCGATCCCCGCTTCGCGGCACATCAGGCGAATCCGGTCCGGGATCTCGTTGATCAGCAGCGTCTCGGTGACCGTCGTACGCGACTTCCCGATCACCTGCGAGATCTTCTCGTGCGTGTAGTTGAACCTCTGCTGCAGCGCGAGGAAGCCTTCCGCTTCTTCGAACGGCGTCAGGTCCTTGCGCTGGATGTTCTCGATGAGCGCAATCTCGAGCTGCTCCTTGTCGTCGACGTCGAGCTCGATCGCCGGGATCTCGTCGAGTCCCGCCATCGTGGCGGCGCGGAAGCGGCGCTCGCCGGAGATGATCTGGTACTTGTTCGGCGCCACCTGGCGCACCAGGATCGGCTCGAGCACGCCCTTCTCGCGGACGGAATTCGCGAGATCTTCGATGTTGCCGAGGTTCGTGCGGGGCTGATCAGGATTCGCCTCGATCATGCTGAGCGGGATCATCGAGCCGATGCTCCGGCCGGAGCGCCGGGTGAGCTCCTCCACATAGTGCGCGTCGTGGCGCATGGAGCGGGCGGGCAGTCCTCGTTTCGCAGTCATTTCGCGCCCCGAATTGAAAATTGAAAATTGAAAATTGAAAGTGGCTTCGCGGTCTTTGAATTTTCAATTTTCAATTTTCAATTCCTCCTCACACTCGAGAAAGCAATTCCTCGCTGAGCGAGTAGTACTCCATCGCGCCGCTCGACTTCGGCGCGAAGGTGAAGATCGATTCTTTGTACGCGGGGCTCTCCTCGAGCCGGATCGACTTGGTGATCACCGTGTTGAAGAGGCGATCGCCGAACACCTGTCCGATCTGGTCGTGGATGTCCTTCGCGAGCGTGGTGCGTTTGTCGTGCATCGTGATCACGACGCCGAGGAGCTGCAGGTTCGGGTTGGGGCGCGACTTGATCTTCTCGATCGTCTCGAGCAAGTCGTCCGTCCCTTCGAGCGCGAAGTACGACGACTGGATCGGAACCAGCACGTGCGTCGACGCCACGAGCGCGTTGACGGTGATCATTCCGAGCGTCGGCGGCGTGTCGATGAAGATGTAGTCGAACTCGTTCCCGGCGTCCTTCATCTTGTCCTTGAGACGGAACGGCCCGTCGAGATCGCCGATCAGTTTCGATTCGAGCTTGGCGAGCGAGATGCGCGACGGCGCGAGCCAGAGGTTCGGGACGGGCGTCGCGACGACGGCGTCCTTGAACTCGACCTCTTCGGTGACCAGGACGTCGTACATCGAGCGCTGCACGCCGTGCGTGTCGACGTAGCTCATCGTGGAATTCGCCTGCGGATCGAGGTCGATCAGCAGCGTCTTGAATCCCTTGTTGGCGACGGCTGCGGCGAGGTTGATCGCGGTGGTCGTCTTGCCGACACCGCCTTTTTGATTGGCGACCGTGATGATCATTGAACCGGGATCGATTCTACTCGATCGCGCGCGTCACATTTTGTACTTGCCGAGATCCTCGGTATCGAGGCTTTCGAGCCACTTCTTCGAGCGCTCTTCGTCCTCTTCGATATTCTCGGGCGAGATCGTCTGCGCCTGGTCGAGGACCGCCTGGGCGACGAAAATGGGCGCTTCCGTCCGGAGCGCCAGGGCGATGGCGTCGGAGGGGCGGGCGTCGACTTCCAGCGTCTTCCCGCCGGTCAGCACCCGGATCTGAGCGAAAAACGTGGAGTCGCGGAGGTCGTTGATGACGATCCGCGTCACCCGCCCCTCCAGTTGGCCGATCATGTCCTTGAGCAGGTCGTGCGTCATGGGGCGCGGCGTGGCGACGTTCTCGAGCTGCAGGGCGATCGCGTTCGCCTCGAAGATGCCGACCCAGATTGGGAGGAAGAACTTCTCCTCTTCGTCCTTGAGAACCACGATCGGCGAGTTCGACACCGGGTCGAGCATCAGCCCTTTGATCGTCATCGGCACCAACTCATTCATGCGACCTCCCCATGAAGCGTGTGATGCTTCGCGCTCGCAATGCGCACCCCCAGAATACTCCCGACCGGCGCCGACGTCTCACCGGCGAAATTCACGACCCAGTTGTCGTCGGTACGGCCTGCGAGGATCGAAGGGTCGTGCTTGCTCGGACCCTCGTAGAGGACCGGCACGACCCGGCCGCGATACGACTCCAGCCGTTCGCGTTTGATCCGCTCGTGCACGTCGAAGAGGCGCGTGAGCCGATCGCTCGAGACCGCGTCGTCCACCGCGTCGCCGATCTTCAGCGCCGGAGTTCCGGGCCGCGGCGAGTACTTGAACGCGAACAGTGAGCCGTAGCGCACCTCCTCGATGAGCGAGAGCGTCTGCTGGAAATCCTCCTCCGTCTCGCCGGGAAAGCCGACGATGATGTCGGTCGAGAAGTGAATCTCGGGGATCGCCTCGCGGATCCGCGCGATGACCTCGAGATAGCGCTCGCGCGTGTAGAGGCGTTTCATCCGCCGCAGGATTTTCGACGAGCCGGACTGCACCGGCAGGTGGAGGTAGCGCGAGATGTTCGCGTGGTCGCGCATCGCCGCGATCATCGAGTCGTTGACCTCGGACGGATGCGACGTGATGAACCGCAGCCGGACCACGCCTTCGATCTCCGCGACCGCCGCCAGCAGCGCGCCGAAGTCGCGGCCGGTGATCGGGCAGCGATAGGCGTTGACGGTCTGGCCGAGGAGCTCGATCTCGACGCGGCCGCTTTCGACCGCCGCCCGCACCTCGGCGAGCACGCCGTCGAACGGACGCGACACCTCGCGGCCGCGCGTCGTCGGCACGATGCAGAATGTGCAGTTCTTGTTGCAACCCTCGATGATCGTGACGTACGCCTTCGTCGTCGAGTCGCGGTCGATCGTCACGTAGTCGTAGCGGCGGTCCTCCGGAAACTCGACCGCCACTCCCCTGCCTCCATCGAGAACTTCATCGAGGTAGCCGACGTTGCCGGGTCCCATCACGAAGTCGACCCACGGCGCCCGTTCGAGGATGCGCTCCCCTTCCTGCTGCGCCACGCAGCCGCAGACGCCGATGGTCAGCTCGCCGTTCTTCTCGCGCTTCAGCTCGCGCAGACGGCCGAGCTCCGATAGCATCTTCTGCTCCGCCTTGTCGCGGACGGAGCAGGTGTTGAGGAGGATCAGGTCGGCGGCGGCCTTGTCATCGACGCGCGTGTAGCCGCGCAGCTTCAACGTGCCGCTCAGACGCTGGCTGTCGAGATCGTTCATCTGACAGCCCCAGGTTTCGATGAAGAAGGATTTGGGCATCGACTGCTCGGCAACCGCTACTTCAACGCCGCCAACGCATCCCGCGCGTCAGCCAATTCCTTCCTTGCGTCTTCGAGCTGCTTCTTCGTCTGCGCGAAGCGTTTCGAGATGACGGTGTCGCGCTCGTTCGGATCGTTCGTGTTGTAGTAGTCCTGCTCCACGCGATCGAGCTCTTTCTCCAGATCGCTCACCTTCGCGCTGGCGGCATTCACCTGCGCCTCGGCGTCCTTCCGAGCGCGGTACCGCTCGTCTTCCTTGGCGAGCGGGCCCCTGGTGTCTGTCGTGGTCGTTGCGGTGGATGCGGTCGTGTCAGTCGCCGTCGCGGGCACGAACGTGAGCAGCTTGGACTTCGCTTTCTTCAGATCGGCGTTCGTGATCGGCTTCGGCTTCTTCGTCGCGGTCAGCTTCTTCGCCTTCGCGGCGCGCGACGCCTTCACGAGGTCCGATTCGGCCGGCTTCGGTTTTGGTGGAGGTGCGGTTGTCGTGGTCGCGGTCGTCGTTTCCTGCGCGAGCAACAGGAGCAGCGCGAGAGCGAAGCTCATGGCGCGCTCGTCCCCTCCCGGCCATAGCGATCCTCCAGCCGCACGACGTCATCCAGCTCCGGCGTCGAGACTTCGGCGACGTCGGTGTCGACGACCGCTTCCATCCGATGGATCAGCCGGGGCGGGATGTGGAACGACTCTCCTTCGCGCAGCGGGAGCACGCGGCGGTCGCCGTCGCTCTCGATGGTCAGCTTCAGCTCTCCGCGGACGACGAACAACGTCTCTTCCTTCACGTTGTGGTACTGCAGGCTGAGCGTCTGGCCCTGATTGATGTGCAGGATCTTGCCGACGTATCGCGCCGTCTTGGCGAAGATCAGCTCGTACCCCCACGGTTTCGGCACGCGGAGGACGTCGCGGGTGCGAAAGAGCTCGTCGCTCATGCGGACTTGTTCACGAGTCCCTGCGGGAAACGCATCGCGACACTCTCGATCACGAACTCCTCGATCTCCTGCGCCGTCTTCTTCTGCAGCGCGATCTCGGCGATGCGCCGGCAGTCGCGGTAACGCACATTGCGGATGACGTCCTTCACCACCGGCACGTTCGACGGATTCATCGAGAAGATCTCGAGTCCGAGGCCGAGGAGGATCACGGCGTAGATCGGATCGGACGCCATCTCGCCGCACATCGATACCGGAATCCCGGCGCGTTTGCCCGCGTCGATCACGCCCTTGATCAGGCGCAACAGCGCCGGATGGAGCGGCTCATAGAGATAGCTGACGTTCTCATTCGCGCGGTCGATCGCGAGCGAGTACTGAATGAGATCGTTCGTTCCGATAGCGAAGAAATCGGCCTCCGTCGCGAGGAGATCGGCGATGACGGCGGCCGACGGCACCTCGATCATGATGCCGATCTTGAGGTCTTTGTTGTACGCGATCTTCTCCGCGTCGAGGTCGCCCATCATCTCGCGGACGAGCGTCTTGACCTGCCGCAGCTCCTGCACGCCGGAGACGAGCGGGAACATGATCTTGATCTTCCCGAACGCCGAGGCGCGCAGCAGAGCGCGAAGCTGCGTCTTGAACATGTCGCGGTGGCGCATGCAGAGGCGCAACGCGCGCAGTCCGAGGACCGGGTTGTCTTCCTTCTTCCCGGTGATCGTCGCCGCGACCTTCTTGCCGCCGAGATCGAACGTCCGGATGACGCACCAGTTCGGCGCCACCGACTCGGCGAGCCGGCGATAGATGTTGAAGTGCTCTTCTTCGGTCGGCAGCAGCGGCGACTTGGAGATGTAGAGGAACTCGGAGCGATAGAGCCCGATCCCCTCCGCGCCGTACTTGACGGCGTCTTCGAGCTCTTCGATCAGCTCGATGTTCGCCTGCAGCGATATCTGGATGTTGTCCTTCGTCACCGCCGCGACGTTCCGGTTGCTGAGGAGCTTCTTCTCCTGCTCCTCGTGCCGGGTGACGCGGCCGCGGTATTCGGACACCATCGCCGTCGTCGGATTGACCACGACCGTCCCCTCATACCCGTCGACGATCACCAGCTCGTCGTTGTCGACGATCTTGGTGAGGCGCGGGACACCGATGACGGCAGGCATGAAGAGGGACTTCGCGATGATCGACGTGTGAGACGTGCGGCCGCCCGCTTCGGTTGCGAAGCCGACGATCGGGCGCCGGTTGAAATGGATCGTGTCCGACGGCGTCAGATCATCCGCGAGGATGACGACGTCGTGCGTGATCTCCGAAACGTCGTGATGTGCGATCCCCTGCAGATTCACGAGCACGCGCTGCGAGACGTCTTTGACGTCCGCGACGCGCTCCCGCAGGTATTCGTCGTCGAACGACGCGAAGCGCGCCTGCAGCTCTTCCTCGACCTCGGACAACGCCCACTCGGCGTTGACCTGCTCCTCCTCGATCTTCTGCACCACCTTGTCGGCGAACGAGGCGTCGCTGACGATCATGGCGTGGGCGTCGAAAATCGAGGCGTACTCGTCGCCCATCGAGCGGCTGACCTTCTGCTTCAGCTCCAGCAGTTCGTCGCGCGTCGTTTCGAGCGCCTCGAGGAACCGGGTGACCTCGCCGTCGACCTCTTCGTCGCGGATCGGGACGCGGTAGACCGAAGCGACCCGCTTCTCGATAATCACCGCCTTGCCGATGGCGATCCCGGGCGAGACTCCGATGCCCTTGTAGGTACGAACATCGGGCCGCGATTTGGCGGGGGTGATGGTCACGCGAGCATTCTACCTACTCCGCTTCGTCGAACTTCGCCTCGATGAGCTTCTCGATCGCGTCGAGCGCGTCGCGCTCGTCCGGACCGTCGGCCTTCACGAGGATGGACGACCCGCGGCCGGCGGCGAGCAGCAGGATGCCGAGGATCGACTTGCCGTCGACCTCCTCGTCGCCTTTCCGGATCTTGATGTCGGACTTGAACCGCGCCGCCGTGTGCACGAGCTTTGCGGCGGCGCGTGCGTGGAGTCCGAGCTTGTTCTTGATCTCGAGGGAACGCTCCGTCAACGAACGGCTCCGTTGGCTGTGGCGGCGAGCAGGTCGGACGCGACGCGGATCGCCTTCGACCCCTTCTCGGTGATCGTGTGCGCCAGCGTCGTCACATCCTTCGCCTCCCCCTGCAGCATCGCGAACTTCACGATCATCGGGAGGTTGACGCCGGTCACGATCTCGACCCGCCCCTGCTCCAGGAACGAGAGGCTGATGTTCGAGGGCGTGCCGCCGAACATGTCCGTGAAGATGATGACCGGACGATCGGGGCCGATCCGGTCGAGGGCCGCCCGGATCTTCTCCCGCGCCTCGTCCACCGTATCGGTCCACTCCAGCGGTACCGCCTCGATACCGCTCAGATTCGCCTCTATTTTTTGCGCTGCCTTGAGCAGCTCGTACGCCAGATTTCCGTGTGTAACGATCAGACCACCGACCACGATTGACCCTTCTCTCAGAACCGCAGCGCGCCATGATACGCGCTCGCGGCCTCACCGCGCGAGGTCCGCGGATGCATCGTCCCGACCGTCAGGCGCCCCGGGAGGCTGTCGCGCCGCGATCCGCGGCGCCGCGGCCGCACGCCGGGACGGGAAACCCGTACAGCGGGACTGTGCACGTGTACAGCGCGACTGTGCACGTGTGCAGGGAGACGGTACGCTGCGCAGCGAGACCGTACACGTGTGCAGTCCCGCTGTACACGTGTGCAGTGAGGCTGTACGCGTGTGCAGTCCCGCTGTACGCGTGTGCAGTCCGCTGTACGCATGCGCAGTCCCGCTGTACGCATGCGCAGTCCCGCTGTACGCGTGCGCAGTCCCGCTGTACGCGTGCGCAGCCTCGATGCACAGCCCAACAGCCTCGGCGTACGCGTGGACAGTCTCGCGGTGCAGGCGACAGTCCCGCGGTACAGCCTGCGGCGCTGCGAAAGCGTCGCGCAGTAGCCGCGGAGCGGCGTCATCTCGTTAGCTGTGGTGTACCAGGAGGTTGTTCCTCGGTAGGAGTTGTCCATCCGGGCGACTTTCGTCAATCTGAAAGCTCTTCAAACGAACAGGTTGACAGGAAGGACCCGGATGAACGTGCACAAGAATGCGCGAAGCTGCCCT
>DASYSN010000330.1:0-3908 GCA_036003305.1 Thermoanaerobaculia bacterium | reverse complement strand
TCGGCCTCGCGAAGGGACAGGTCATCTGGATCGACGAGGCGCTGACGCCCGACTCCTCGCGCTTCTGGCCCGCCGATCAGTACAAGGTCGGCGAGAACCCGCCGTCGTACGACAAGCAGTTCACCCGCGACTGGCTCGAGTCGACGGGCTGGGACAAGAACCCGCCCGCGCCGCTGCTGCCGAAGGACGTCGTGGAGAAGACGCGCGAGAAGTACATCGACGCGTACCGGGTGCTGACGGGCCGCGAAGTGCAGTTGTAACCGGTCGTTTGACGAGCGTTCACAGGGCTCGCGCCCGGCCTACTGGACCCGCTGGAAGCTTCCTTGAACCTTACCGGAGAGGCGCCGAGGATAGCAGAAAAAGGTAACTCCGGCGCAAGTCGCTCCAAATTCACCGGTTACCGACCGGACGGTCGGAAAATCGTTGCGTCCCCTGTAAACGGTTTCAGCCGTGGCGCGTTTATCATTTGTCCCAATAAGGCTGGGCGGGGGGATGTCTCTCTGATACGTAGTCGTTACCGTGCTCCGGCGATCATCGCGGCCTCGGTCATCGGTCTGGCGACCGGCATCGCCGACGCCGCCTTCATGGTTTTCGTCCTGGGTGGAACGTGGAAGATCCCGTTTCTCCACCCGTACTTCTGGCTCCTCGTCCCGCTGATGTGGATGACGTTGTCGGCCGGGGTGGCGCTTCTCTTTTCGCTTCCCTTCCTCCGCCGGGTCCTCCTTCCCGCGTTGATCGTGAGCGGACCCGGCATCCTTCTCCTCAGCCGCGGAGCGGCCCTCCTTCGCGACAACGGGATCGAATCGACAGGCGCCGTCGTGGCGCTCTGGGGCGTCGTGACCGCCCTTCTCCTGCTGGCGGCGATGTGGTTCGTCGAGGTCTCGCCGGCCGCTCCGTCGCGATCGACCGCGGTCATCGCGTGTGCGTGGCTCGCGGCGACGACCTGGTTCCTCGTCATCGCGGAGGACCGCACGGTCGATAACCATCCCGCGGTCGCGTCGAAACAGGCGGGACCGAACATCGTCCTCGTCTTCGTCGACACGGTCCGCTTCGACGACACGGATCTCGACGGCGACGGGGCGGCGACGCCGAGCATCGACCGCTTCGCGACGCAATCGACCGAGTTCGACAACGCGTGGGCTCCGGCGCCGTGGACGCTTCCGTCACACTCGGCCGTCTTCACCGGCGTCGACCCGTGGCGCACGAAGCTCGGAGTTCCGACGCTGCCGGAGCATCTGTCGAAGGCCGGGTACGACACGGCCGCCATCTTCGCCAATCCGCTGCTGAATCCGAGCGTCGACTTCACGCGCGGCATCCGGCACATGACTTACTCGATCTCCTCCGCCCCGTGCCAGTCGGCCATCGGACATCTCCTGCTCCGGCTGCACGAGGGAGGACTGCTGGCTCCGCGCCTCTGCGGATGGATGCTCGCGACCGACGTGACGCAACGCGCCCAGCGCTACATCGACGACGCTCCGCGCCCGTATTTCCTCGCGATCAATTACTTCGACGCGCATCTTCCATACTACGTCCCGAACAGCTGCCGCGACATCAAGTTCGAACCGTACCGCCGGGGCGACCTCTCGGCCGCCGAGAAGGTCGAGCGGACGAAGGTACCGCTGCCGGACGATGCCTCGAATCGCCTCAAGAACCAGCACCGCGCCGCACTGCAGTGTCTCGACCGGTCGCTCGGGGGCCTCATCGACAGCATCCAGCAGCAGCACGACTACCAGAACACCATCGTCGCGATCCTTGCCGATCATGGCGAGCAGTTCGGAAAGCACTTCCGCTTCGGCCACGGCAACTCGCTCTATCGCCAGGTGCTGCACGTTCCGCTGCTGCTTCGGGTCCCCGGCCACGCGCCGTCGCGCGTCGCCGAGGCGGTGACGATCACCGACCTGTTCGACACGCTCCTGCAGTCGGCCCATCTCGACCGCAAGCCGCACTTCGACCTGGCGCTCTTCGATCCGGCGCAGCGGCGTCCCGCGCTCGCCGAGTACCTCGATGGTCCGCCGGGAACGGAGACCTTCAGCGTCGCCGACGACCGGCACCACCTGATCATGAAGCTCAATCAGGACGAGGAGCTCTACGACTACCGCATCGACCCGCTGGAAAGCCGGCCGCTTGCTCGCGCCGGCCACTTGCTGCACGGGGCGGATCTTCCCGATCAGCTTCGGAAGGTGAAGAGGGAGTGGGACGGGACCCGGCACGACGTCCCGGCGTTCCGCGGCCTCGGCTATCTCGAGTGAGGCAGTAGTCCCGTCGCGACGGTCACCGCCTGCCGCAGCGCCGCCGACTTGTTCAGCGTTTCGTCGAATTCGGTCGCAGGATCGGAGTCGTAGACGATCCCCGCGCCCGCCTGCACGTACGCGCGGCCGTTCGCCAGCACGATGGTGCGGATAGTGATGCAGGAGTCGAGGTTGCCCGAGAAGCCGGCGTAGGCGACAGCGCCGCCGTACGGACCGCGCCGCGTCTTTTCGAATCGGTCGATCAGCTCCATCGCGCGAATCTTCGGCGCGCCGCTGAGCGTGCCGGCGGGAAACGCGGAAAGGAAGACGTCCACCGCCGTGGAGCCTTCGCGCAGCGTTCCGTGGACGTCGGTGACAAGATGGATGACGTGGCTGTAGCGCTCGATCGAGCAGAAGTTCTCGACCTCGACCGAGCCGCTGGCGCAGACGCGCCCGAGGTCGTTGCGGCCGAGGTCGACGAGCATGAGGTGCTCGGCCCGCTCTTTCGGATCGGCGAGCAGCGACGCCTCCAGCTCCGCGTCCTCTTCGCGCGTCTTGCCACGCTTCCGCGTCCCGGCGATCGGGCGCGTCTCCGCGACGTCGCCCGTGACGCGCACGAGCATCTCCGGCGACGCGCCGACGAGGGTGCACTCGGCCGTTCGCAGGAGGAACATGTACGGCGACGGGTTGATCGACCGCAGCACGCGATACAGCGTCAGCGCCTCGGAGGTCGGATATTCGGCGTCCCACCGCTGCGAAACGACGATCTGAAAGATTTCGCCCGCGACGATCTCCTCCTTCGCGTCACGAACCATCTGCTCGAACTCGCCGCGCGTGTAGGTGGATGCGAATTCGGCGCGCACCCCCTCATCCGCCTTCGGCACCTTCTCCCCCGTCACCGGGGGAGAAGGGCACTCGATTGGTGCTTCTCGCGAGATCGATGAATCGAGCGCCCTTCTCCCCCCCTTTTTGGGGGAGAAGGTGCCGAAGGCGGATGAGGGGGACGTGGGAAATTCCAAAAGCTCGATCGACGCGCGTTTCAGTTTCTCGATCGCGCGCTCGATGCGCGTGTTCGCCTCGTCGAGCGACGCGTGCGCGTCGGCGGTGAAGAGGTTCGCGACGACGAGCATCTTCTGGCGCACGTGATCGAAGACGACGACGTTGTCGAAGAAGAGGAGCTTGGCGTCGGGAGCGTTGATGTCGTCGGGGCGGGTGTCGGGAATCCGCTCGCTCCAACCGCCGACGCCGTAGCCGAAGTAGCCGACCGCGCCGCCGAAGAACGGCGGGAGCTGCTCTTCGACGTAGACGCGCAGCGGGACGAGCTCCTCGCGCAGCAGGCGCGCCGGATCGTTCGTGCCGCGATCGAATCGCAGCGTCCGCCGCGGATCGAATCCGACGAACGAGTAGCGCCCGACGTTCTCTCCCCGTTCGACGCTTTCGAAGAGGAAGGCCTCGGTGTCGCTGCCGGCGAGGGCGTTGAAGGCGGCGAGCGGCGTGAGCGCGTCGGCGCTCAGCTCCCGCACGACCGGGACGATGTCGTACTGCGACCGCAACGATTCAAAGTTCACGAGAGTGCCTCGACAAAGAGTTCGTTCTGGCGGACGGCCTGCGCGCGGAGGAGATCGAATCCGCTGCCGGCCGCGCCGCTGTATTTCGCTTCGATGACGCGGATGCCGCGCG
>DASYSN010000329.1:0-3107 GCA_036003305.1 Thermoanaerobaculia bacterium | reverse complement strand
ACGCGGTTCTCGTCATCGTGAAGTTCGTTCTCGTCATCGTGAACTTTTTCTCGTTGTCGTCAGATTTTTGACGGTCGTCGTCAGATGTGGCGTGCCAACTTTGATGACTCTGTCTCGTCGTCGAGAACTTTCTTTCGTCATTGAGAAAATAGTTCACGTCGTCGTCAGAATTTTCACGTCGTCGTGAACTTCGATGTCGTCGTCGACAAATCTGGCATACCAAAATCGATGAAAGTTTCTCATTGTCGAGAACTTCGCTGTCATCGTCGTCAACTCCGCTGTCATCGTCATCAGATTTTTCTCGTCGTCGACAACTTCAGTGACGCGACCCGCCTCACGACGCCGCGCGCAGCATCGACGGCTTCAGCGTCGAGTAGCCGCCGTTGCGGATCAGGTCGAGGCGCATCCGTCCGTAGTCGAGCACGACGCGGAAATTGTTGAGGAAGTTCTCGCCGAGGATGCCGGCGGCGCTTTCCGCCTCCGAGGGGGAGTACATCGGGACCGTCTTGAACGTGCCGGCCCAGCGGTCGATCCCGAGCTCGACGTCCTCGACCTTCTCGCCGTGCTTCTTCGAGCCGCCGAGGCCCTGCAGCATCGCGCCGTGCACGCGCGGCGCGGCGCTGTGGAGCGGCAGATTCAACTTCTGGTCGTCGTTGAGGAACGTCACCTCCGAGCCCGTATCGAGCACGAACGTGAACCAGCCGTGCCCGTTCACCAGGCCGCGGACGTACGGCCGGAAGCCGTGGATGAACAGATTCTGGTCCTCGGCGGGATGGCGATCGGCGGGCGTCAGGCGCTGGAACGTCACCGTGTTCTGCGGGAAATCGAGATCCGTGCGGAACTCCTTGAGGAAATTCGCGCCGAGGAGGAAGTCGATGTTGAACGCCGTCTTGCCGCTGGAGATGAAGTGCATCTTGTCGTCCGGCATGATCGCGACGGGGACGTTCTCGACCACGATGTCGCCGACCGTGACCGACTCGAGGATCCCGAACTCCACCTCGATCGGCTCGCCGAGGAGACCGTAGAACTCACCGGTGAACTTGCCGAGGCGCTCGATCGGAAGCGAATCGGCGAGCTGGCGGGACGCGATCGAGAGGACGGCGCCCGAGTCGATCACCGCGGCGATCGAGCGCTTCCCGTTGAGCCGGACGTCGACGCGCGGGACTTCCGGCCGCGTCGTCTTCATCGGGAGATGCGTCGTCGGGAGGCCGGAGAACTTGTAGATCTGCGTGTGCTCCAGCGCGCGGAGATAGTCGATGTGCCACTGCTTGACGAGGATGCCGTGATTCGTCGCCTGCTCGGCCCATTCGAGCGCGGATTCGTAGTTGTTGCACATGTACTCCGTCTGCGACAGCGACCACTCGATCTGGGCGGTGGTGGTGTGGAACGGCTGGAGCTGCAGCGCGGCGCGGAGGTGCTTGCGGGCATCGTCGTAGCGGCCGGAGGTCAGCTCGGCGGAACCGAGGGCCCCGAGCTCGGCGGCCGACGGCTTGGTGCGCGACTCGACGGTCGACGCGAACTCGACGGCGCGAAGGTAATCGGCTTTGCGGACCATCCCCTGAACGTCCGCGCCGTGATCGATGAGAAGCGGGTTCATATTGAGGGGAGCGATGGAGACGTCGTTGTAGAGCGCGCAGCCGGCGGCGGCGAGGAGAATCGTGAGCAGACCGAGGCGAGGTCGCGACATGTGCGTTGAATGAATGGATCGATTCTACGCCCGGCGCAAGCGTGGGCTTGCGTTACGCGACGGCTTCGCCACACGTCGTTCCTCGGTTCGTGACATCGGCTTCGCGGCGAGGATGCCGAGCTCGCGGATCTGATACCCGAGCGCCTGCCGCGAAATCTTGAGGAGCGATGCCGCACGGTTCTGATTGCCCTTCGACTGCGACAACGCGTTCTCGATCAAATCGCGTTTGAAACGCATCACCGCGTCCTGATACGAGCCGCTCGCGACATGAGGAATCGATGTGTTGCGCAGCCGATCGGGCAGGTGCTCGAGGGCGATCTCCTTGGCGTCGCCGCCGATCGCGTGCGCTGCGCGTACCGTGTTCTGCAGTTCGCGGACGTTTCCCGGCCACGCGTAGGCGAGAAATAGCGACTCCACTTCGTTCGACAGGAGTGACGGGCCGGCGCGATGCTTCTCCCGCTCGCGCGCGAGAAACGAGCGAGCGAGTAACAGGATGTCGTCGCCGCGCTCACGGAGCGGCGGCAGTGAGACCTCGACGCCGCGGATTCGATAGTAGAGGTCCTCGCGAAAACGCCCTTCCTCGACCGCGGCTTCGAGCTTCCGGTTCGTCGCGGTGACGATTCGGACGTCGGAGGAGCGATTCGTGGCTTCCCCGACGCGGCGGAACTCGCCGTCCTGCAGGAATCGCAACAGCTTCGCCTGCGCGGTGAGCGGCATCTCGCCGATCTCGTCGAGGAACAACGTCCCGCCGTCGGTCGTCTCGATCAGTCCCGCGCGATCGCGATCAGCTCCGGTGAACGCGCCGCGCATATGGCCGAACAGCTCACTCTCGATCAGGTTCTCCGGCAAGGCGGCGCAGTTGACGGCCGTGAAGGTCTTGCTGCGCCGCGGTGAGTTCGCGTGGATGGCGCGCGCGGCGAGCTCCTTTCCGGTGCCGGACTCGCCGAGGACGCAGACGGCGACGTCGCGGCGGGCGACGAGGGCAATGCGGGAGAGAACCTCGCGGATCGGAAGCGAGTCGCCGATGATGCCCGTGTTCACTGCGCGCGGCCGTTCGTCGTTCTCGTCTTGCGCGGTCAGGCGGCGGAGTCGCTGCAGCTCGTCGCGCGCACTGAATGCGGCCGCGACCGCATCGCGCGACTCACGCGGCCACGCCGCGGAGCCTTCGATGAAGAGGAGCTCGCGGTCAGTCGGTGCGAGCCAGTCGCGCGGCGGCTCGGCGGCGATCGCGTCGAGCGTGCTCTTACCGAGCGGCGGGAGCGAGCCGAACTCGCTCCAATGGCCAAGGCGGTTGCGCGTGGCGTAGCGCCACGGCACATCAAGCGCGGCGAGATCGTCGAGCGCAAGCGCGCGAAGGAAAAGCAGCTCCGGCCCGGAGGTGTCGTGCGGCGGAGAGTGCTCGAGACCGCGCAGGCGCTCC
>DASYSN010000328.1:0-7832 GCA_036003305.1 Thermoanaerobaculia bacterium | reverse complement strand
GCCTCCATTGTTCGCGTCACGGCCGAGCCATTCCACCGGCGGGTGGGAATCTTCGTCCTCGGTGGTCTGCGCACCGAAGAGCTGCGCAGATGAAGTCTCATCCGCCTTCGGCACCTTCTCCCCTCTCACGAGGGGAGAAGGGCACTCGAACATGAGTCTCGCGAGATCTTCCCCACGAGACCCTTCGCCCCCGCTCGACTGGTAGCCTCGCGAGATTCCTCAATCGAGTTACCCTTCGCCGCCGCTCGACTGATCGCCTCGCGAGACTCCTCAATCGAGTACCCTTCGCCCCCGCGATAGCGGGGGAGAAGGTGCCGAAGGCGGATGAGGGGGCTGGGGCTACGACGACGGAGCGCCCGCTACGCCGCAGGCTGCGCGAACCCGGTGATCACGTACGACCCGCTCTTGATGTCCTTCTTGATCTTGATGATGTTGTTGGACTGAGCGTCTTCCAGCAGGTCGCTGAAGGTGTCGTAGCCGTAGTACTCCTCGTTGAACGTCGGCTTCTTGCGCTGCATCGTCTGCTTGACCATCGAGCCCCAGAGGATCTCTTTGTTCTCGCGCATGAGCGCCTTGATCGAGTCGATGAGGAGCTTGAAGACCTCGGTCTTCTTCTTGTCGCCGGACGGCACATTCGGCGCCTTCTGCACCCCGCGCACGAGGTCCTCGTAAAAGATCCACTCGTCGCAGTTGTCGATCAGCAGATCGCTCGACGAGTTCTTCACGCCGACGCCGATGACGAACTTGTCGTTCTCCTTCAGCTTCGAGACGAGCGGCGAGAAGTCGGAGTCGCCCGAGGCGACCACGAACGTGTCGATGTGCTCCTTCGACCAGCACATGTCCATCGCGTCGACCGCCATCCGGATGTCGGCGGAGTTCTTCCCGCTGTACGACCGGGCCGGGATCTCCGTCATCTCGACGGCTGCCTCATGCAGCTCGCGCTTGTAGTCGGGGAACTTGTCCCAGTCGCAATACGCGCGCTTGACGACGATCTTTCCCTTTTCGAGCAGGCGCTCGAGCAGGAGGTTGACCTCGAATTTCTTGTACTTTGCTTCAGTGACACCGATCGCGATGTTCTCGAAATCGATGAACAGAGCGATCTTTCGTTCGTTGCTCATTCGGCTGTTTGATGGCGGCGCTCCGACGCTATTCTCATCGTCGCTGCCGCCGCTCGATTCTTCGAAGATGGGCTTGCGCATGTGCGGGCGGCCGAGAGTGTAACGGATTCACCCCGCTGAGGATTTCTCCTTTCTTCCTCTCGACTTACAATCCCGCCCGTCCTTGAAACGCTACCTCGACCTCGCCCGCCCTTTCACCCTCCTCCCGCCGCTGCTCGGAATCATCTCCGGCGCGATCTGCGCGTGGGGGTCGGCGCACAACCCCGATCCGACGCGGACGCTGACCTCCTGGGTGGTCCTGACCGTCGTCCTCGGCTCCGTCTGCGCGGCGTTCCTCAATGCTGCGAATAACTCGCTGAACCAGATCTACGACCTCGAGATCGACCGGATCAACAAGCCGAAACGGCCGCTCGTCACCGGCGCGATCTCGCTCCACAACGCGTGGGTCTTCACCTGGATCATGTATGCCCTCGGCCTCATCCCGACGTGGCTCGTGGTCGTCTACCCGTTCACCACCTGGGGGCAGAAGCTCCACGCGCCGATCAGTGCGCACGAGTGCTTCTTCATCTACTTCATCGCCTTCATCTCGACCTTCGTCTACTCCGTCCCCGCGCTCGGCCGGACGAAGGCGCACCCGATCGGCGCGAACGTGACGATCGCCATTCCGCGCGGCTGCCTCCTGAAGGTCGCCGGCTGGACCATGGTCGCCCGCGCCACCGTCGCCGAGCCGTGGTTCATCGGCTCGGTCTTCATGCTCTTCCTCCTCGGCGCCGCCTCGACGAAAGACTTCAGCGACATCGAAGGCGACCGCGCCGGCGGCTGCCGCACCCTCCCGATCGTCATCGGCGTCCGCCGCGCCGCCTGGACCATCGCGCCGTTCTTCATCTTCCCGTGGCTGCTCATGCCGATCGGCGCGCACTACGGCGTCCTCACCGGCAACCACACCCTGCTCACCGTCTTCGGCTTCACCCTCGCCGCCTGGGGCGCCTACACCGTCTACCTCATCGTCCGGAACCCCGACGAGCTGACCTCGACCGAGAACCACCCGTCGTGGCGCCACATGTACCTGATGATGATGTTCGCGCAGGTGGCGTTCGCGGTCGCGTACCTCGTGTAGGTTGCCCCTCATCCGGCTTCGTGGGGCGAAGGGTAATGACGCAGGCCTTTTCGTAATTACCCCTCGCCCCGCGTAGCGGGGAGAGGGTGGCCGAAGGCCGGGTGAGGGGCGTTCTTGCTACGATGGCGCATGTTCTCAGTTGCGCGTGAGATCGAATCGCTCCGCGATTCCGGCGTGATCACCGCCGAAGCCGCAGCCCCGCTGATCTCGCGCGAAAAGCGCGACATCGTCACCGTCTACGCCGAGCTCCGCTTCCTCACCTGGGCCGCCGTGATGCTGATCGTGACCGGCGTCGGGGTGCTGGTGAAGAACCACCTCGACGAGATCGGCCCGCTCGCCATCGCCGTCGCGATCGCCCTCGGCGCCGCCGGCTGCTACACGTGGGCGATCTACAAACGCGAGCGCACGGCCTCGCTCGTCGACGACTACATCCTCCTGCTGGCCGCGCTCCTCTTATCGGCCGACGTCGGGTACATCGAGCACACGTGGCACCTCCTCGGCGCGAACTGGAAAGAGCACCTGCTCATCCTCGCCGTCATCCACGGCGTGACGGCATACGCCTTCGGCTCGCGCCTCGTCCTCTCCGTCTCCATCGCCTCCCTCGCCGCGTACCTCGGCGTGCAGCGCAGCCTCGACACCATCTGGGGCTCCAGCCGAGATACCGCGCTCCGAGGGTTTGTCTGTGCGGCCATCGTCATGGCGTGGCGCCTCATCGACGCCAAATACAAGAAAAAGGGCACTTTCTCCCCCGTTTTCGACCACTACGCGGCCAACCTCGCCTTCTGGTCGTCGCTCATCCTCTCGGCCGACAGCGACCTGCGCCTCCTCGGCTGCGCGATCGCCATCGCTCTCGCCGCCGCCTCGGCGATTTACGGCGTGAAGACGCACAGCGAAATGTTCGTCATCTACGCGTGCGTCTACGGCGTGATCGCGCTCGACATCGCCGTCGTCAACCTCGTCCCCCAGCTCGCGGCGCTCTTCATCATGATGTCGTCGGTCGTGGCGGTCGTGAGCCTCTTCCTCATCCACGCGCACATGCGGAAGGAGGAAGCATGATCTGGCCCTCCGTCGCCGACGAGCGCGCGGTTGCGCTGAAGAAGCTCGGACTGCCGGCCGAGACGAGCGTCTGGAAGCGCTACCGCCTCCACGTCCAGATCGCCTTCTTCATCCTGACGCTGATCGGCATCAGCGCCTTCTCCGTTTTCTCGTTTGTGAACCGGACCGCCGGGTCGCTGATCAACGCGGTCATCGTCCTCGTGCTCGCCGAGGTTCTGATCGCGATGAACCGCTTCTTCGAGACCGGCGTCGAGACCGCACTCTGGCTCGCCGGGGTGGTCTACATCCTCCTGGCGCTGCCGCACACCGGCTCGAAAGAGGGAATCCTGGTGGTGGGCGCGCTCGTCGCGATCGCGGGCGCGCGGCTCCTGAATCCGGTCATCGGCGGTCTCGCGGCAATGTCGATCGTCATCTACGCCGCGGTGAAAAACGCGACTCCGTTGCAGTGCGCGCTGGTCGGGATCGTGATCGCCCTCGTCGCAGCGGCCGCGCAACTCATCGAATGGCAGCGCCAGTCGGTCGAGCGGCTCTTCCAGACCATCGCGATCCTCGCGCCGCTCGCCGGCGTCATCGCCGCGCAGTTCGGAAGCAGCATCGACCATCAGATGGTCGCAATCGTCTACATCATCGCCGCTGCGATCATCCTCGCCCTCGGCGTCGCCACTCGCGCGCGAGCGCTTCTGTTGTCCGGCGCCCTCAACGCGGCCATCGCGGCCTACGAAGCGTCGTACCTGAGCGACGCCCCCCTCGAAGCGAAGCTCATCGTCGCTGGCGTCGTCGTCCTCGCAATCGCGATCATCCTCTCGCGCACGCTGCGCAACAAAACGGCTGGCTTCGTCACCACCGAGTCGAGCCTTACCGGCTACGACGAACTGATGCAAATCGCCGGTGCGATCCATACCAGCCCGGACGCTCCCGCCGAGCAGCCTACAGGCGGTGGATTTCAGGGCGGTGGCGGCAGCTTCGGTGGCGGCGGAGCAAGCGCCGGATATTGAGAGCCGCCGTAGCCGGCGGCACCGTGTCGCCCGCTACGCGGGCTCGCACCTCGTAGCGGCCGGTTTCCCCCGCCTGAAGGCGGGGGCTACGGATCTGTCGCCGCCTTCGGCGGCTGAGCCGCACACCCCAATTCTTCACAATTTCCCAATAAATTGGCCGCTTACAGGCGATGCAGTTCAGGCCTACGGGCGGCCGCCGTAGGCGGCGAGAGATCTCCAGCCCCCGCCTTCAGGCGGGGGTTGTTGTTCGCGCACGAGACGTGAGCCCGCGTAGCGGGCGGCACCGTGTCGCCCGCTACGCGGGCTCGCACATGCGTAACCGCCGTCGTTCCCCCGCCTGAAGGCGGGGGCTACGGATCCGTCGCCGCCTACGGCGGCTGACCACGCGCACCCAAATTCTTCACAATTCCCGAATAAATTGGCGCCTACAGGCGGTGCATTTCAGATCGGCGGTAGCTTCGCCGCCGAAGGCGGCGAAAGATCTCCAGCCCCCGCCTTCAGGCGGGGGTTGTTGTTCGCGCACGAGACGTGAGCCACCGTAGCGGGCGGCACCGTGTCGCCCGCTACGCGGGCTCGCACCTCGTAGCGGCCGGTTTCCCCCGCCTGAAGGCGGGGCTACGGCTCTGGCGCCGCCTTCGGCGGCTGAGCCGCGTGCACCCCAAATCTTCACAATTTCCCCATAAATTGTTCCACGTGCCACAAAGCGTGTGCACTCCGCGGCGCTTTTCCACACGATTCCGTCCACCGCTTTCTTTTCGCCATTTTTCTCTCCGGCCGCGTCTGCTATTAGCTGCGGATTTCGATCGAAATCGTTGCGGAAAAACGCGACGCTAATTGCACGGAAATCTTTCATCGAAAACATGTGCATATCGTGTGGAAAAAGTGCGGAGATTGTGAGGAAACTCATCGCTTTCCGCTGTGCAAAAGCCTGCGGATAACTTGCGGGGAAGTGGCGGAACGCTGGCGGAGAACGCGTCGAAACACGCGGACGGCACTTGTGCGTAAGTTGCTGAAATCTTGTGGCTTGTTCGACATGTTGTGGTGTGTGATCAGCTGAACCACAACATCTTGTGGACATCCCCTTGACATCACTATCCACCGAGCGTAGGTTGTGTCGCATACAAACAACCGGTGATAGCGAGGGAGGACAATGAAGGATTTGAAGCAGCAATCGCGTCTTGCCACTCGTTCCCCGATCCGCTCCGTTTCCCTCACGATTCGGGACTATCAGGTGACGCTCAAGGTCAAGTCGGCCGTGCCGCAACTCAATCCGCAGTTGACCCGCCAAGCTGTTCGCTAGTGTTGTTTTGAGGAAGCTGACGGCGCACCGGAGGCCCACTTCCGGGCGCCAGTGAAGGGGAGGATGGGGGATGGAAGGTCGAGCGTAGGGACATCGGAGTCACTCGCGAGCGTCTGAAAGGATCCGCAGCCACTCGCAGCCGATATCCTTCAAGAGTCTCGAGCTTCCCTCCTCTATTTTTTTCTCCGCCGAGTAGGAGAAGCTTGATGACTGCGATCGATGTAACGAACTCCTCTCTCCGTCCACGCACTCCGGCCCGCCCGCCCAAGGCCGCGAAGAAAGACACCAGACCGGGCGGCATCACGGTCGAGCGCGTCTTCACCAAACCGGGCATCGACGTCTTCGATACCTGCGAATGGGAGATGCGCAGCGCCATCATCACCAACGAGCGCGGCGAGGTCGTCTTCGAACAGAAAGACGTCGAGATGCCGAAGTTCTGGTCGCAGATGGCGACCAACGTCGTCGTCTCGAAGTACTTCCGCGGCCACCTCGGCACGCCCGAGCGCGAGTCGAGCGTCCGCCAGCTCATCGGCCGCGTCGTCCGCACCATCACGCAGTGGGGACGCGAGGGCGGCTACTTCGCCACCGAGGCCGATGGCGATACGTTCCGCGACGAGCTGACCCACATCCTCCTGTATCAGATGGCTTCCTTCAACTCGCCGGTCTGGTTCAACGTCGGAGTCGAGCCGAAGCCGCAGTGCTCGGCGTGCTTCATCAACTCCGTCCAGGACACCATGGACTCCATCCTCGGCCTCGCCAAGACCGAGGGGATGCTGTTCAAGTACGGCTCCGGAACGGGGTCCAACCTCTCGAACATCCGCTCCTCCCGCGAGCTCCTCGCGGGCGGCGGCACCGCCTCGGGGCCGGTGTCGTTCATGAAGGGCTACGACTCGTTCGCCGGCGTCATCAAGTCGGGCGGCAAGACCCGCCGCGCCGCCAAGATGGTCATTCTCAACGCCGACCATCCCGACATCGTCGACTTCATCGAGTCGAAAGAAAGAGAAGAGAAGAAGGCGTGGGCCCTGATCGACGCCGGCTATGACGGCGCGTTCAACGCTCCGGGCGGCGCCTACGACTCCGTCCAGTTCCAGAACGCCAACCACTCCGTCCGCGTCACCGACGACTTCATGCGCGCCTACGAGAAGGACGGCGACTGGCAGACCCACGCCGTCACCGACCGCCGCGTCATGGGCACCTACAAAGCGCGCGACATGATGCGCCGCATGGCCGAATCCGCGTGGGTCTGCGGCGACCCCGGCATGCAGTTCGACACCACCGTCAACGACTGGCACCCGTGCCCGAACACCGCGCGCATCAACGCGTCGAACCCCTGCTCCGAGTACATGTTCCTCGACGACTCCGCGTGCAACCTCGCCTCGCTCAACCTGATGAAGTTCTACAGCGAGGCCGGCGCCGTGTTCGACGTCGAGGCCTACCGCTCGGCGCTCCGCATCGTCATCACCGCGCAGGAGATCGTCGTCGACTACGCGTCGTATCCGACGCCGGCGATCGAGAAGAACTCCCACGCCTTCCGGCCGCTCGGCATCGGCTACGCGAACCTCGGCGCGCTCCTGATGGCGCGCGGCCTCGCGTACGACAGCGACGAAGGACGCGACTACGCCGCCGCCATCACGTCGATCCTTTCGGGCGAGTCCTACGCCCAGTCGGCCCGCATCGCCGAGAGGATCGGACCGTTTGCCGGCTATGCGGTCAACGAAGAGCCGTTCCTCCGCGTCATCGACAAACACCGCCGCGCGGCGTACCGGATCAACAACCGCGCGATCCCGGCCGACCTCGCCGACGCCGCCACCACCGTGTGGGACGAGGCTTACGCCCTCGGCCAGCAGCACGGCTACCGCAACGCCCAGATCTCCGTCCTCGCCCCGACCGGCACCATCGCCTTCATGATGGACTGCGACACCACCGGCATCGAGCCCGACATCGCCCTCGTCAAGTACAAGAAACTCGTCGGCGGCGGGATGCTGAAGATCGTCAACGGCACCGTCCCGGCCGCGCTTCGACGCCTCGGCTACGACGACAAGCAGGTGAAGGAGATCGTCCAGTACATCGACGACAACGACACCATCGAGGGCGCGCCGCACCTCCTCGACCAGCACCTGACCGTCTTCGACTGCGCGTTCAAGCCGGCCAACGGCACGCGCTCCATCCACTACGCCGGCCACCTCAAGATGATGGGCGCCGTGCAGCCGTTCATCAGCGGCGCGATCTCCAAGACCATCAACATG
>DASYSN010000327.1:0-4133 GCA_036003305.1 Thermoanaerobaculia bacterium | reverse complement strand
GACCCATGCGACGAGATAAGTCTTCCCGTTCCAGGCAACGGAGGGACCGCCCAGGGACTGAGATGACGATTCGACCACGATCGGTGCGGCGTCGATGTGGCTCCCGTCGGGACGGAGACGCATGGCGAGCACGCGGTTCGGTGGCGCGTCAGTCCAAACAGCGAGATAGTTCTGGCCGTCGGACGCGATGGCCGGCTGCGACTGGAGATCGGACAGCTTCACTCCGTCGGAAACGGCCGCATTGCCGCTCATCGACACGCGCCTCGCGGTCGTGCAGAGCTGCGGACATTCGTCGAGTGTCAGCGCCAGAAAATCGGCGCCGTTCGATGCGGCCGCCATCGAGCGGATCGGAAAGGGCGTCTCGTCCAGCCAACGCCCGCTGCCCGCGTCGAGACGCCGCGCGAAAGAACGGTCCCACGCGATCAGGTACGTGCCGCCTGACGACGCAATCGACGCGTAGTGAGCGTTCGTATCGGCGATCTGCGGTTCTTCGAGAGGCTTGCCCTCGGCGCTGAAACGGCGCGCGTAGAGACGGGAATCGCTCCCAGATCGTTCCGTCCACGCCGCAAGAAAGCCGTTTGTTCCGGCCGCGACTGCGGCGCCTGCCTGATCGTTCGTACTGTAGGTGAGCGGCGCCGGCTCTCCACTCCCCTTCTGGACGAAAACGTCGACGCCCGAAGATGTAAGTGGATCGTAAACGTTCGTGAAAAGGAGATCGCCGGCCGGCTCGTACACCTCCCCGTAAACGGCGCCGATCCTGTCGGACAGCATCACTGGAACACCGCCATCGCGGCTGACGTAGGTCTGCGTGTGACCGTTCGGAGCGGCGACAGACCACCAAGCGAAGAAGCCGCTGCGGTCCGAGCCCGCACCGACCGCCGGATATTCGGAAGCGCTCGAATCGTAGGTCTGGATGAGCTGCGGAGGCGCGGTGACGACACCCGCCGCGTCGAGACGCACGAGAACGAATCCGTTCGTCGATGGGAGGTAGCCGAAAAGTGCGTACCCGCCGTGCGCGTCCCCCGTGAGTGCCGCGGGGATGAAGGACGGCGGGAGATGAGGATCTCTCCACGAGATCGAGTTCCCGTCACGACCGATCGTTTCCAGCGTGTAGGTCACGGGACCAGGCTGGAATCCATTGAAAGATTGGACTTCGTGCACCGCGAGAAAACCGGAGCCGTTGTTCGCCGCCAGCACGTATTGCGAGGCGGCGTCGGGATTGCCCCATACCGACCCAACGACCTTTCCCTGCAGGTCGACGACGGTTGGCCCCGCCCAGGGACCGACGGAGTCGAGAAAGAGGATGCGCGTGCCCGCTCCTTCGCCCAGGTGCCCTCCGTACCCGAAGTCCAGCGAGCTGAGAGTGGCCCCTTGCGACACGGTGCCGTCGTTGGGATCGAAGTAAGTGACCGTGTTAGCGCCTTCGGCCCGGTTATGAGCGAACGTGATGAAAACCGTGACGACCGCGAACGAGCTGCCGGTCCAGAAGACGTCGCAAAGTTCCGAGTCTGTCCGGAGGACCAATCCCACGGGGTCCAGCAGCGTTCCGTCCGCGGCGATCCGGCACGCTGTGACGTCGCCGTCCGAGTTGCGTTCATCGTCCCACACCGCCAACGTGATCGAACCGTTCGAAGCGACGCGAAACCCACGCTGATCGCCCGCCGGACGGCCGAGGACCGGCGTCGACACCGGAATGGGATGCGGGAACGGGAAACGCGATTGCGGCGGCGAAAAGGAGTGTCAGCATGTCCACCTCCTAACGAACGGCACGCTTGCGGCTCGGAAAGATTCGCGGATCGATGAAGACGCGGCCAACGCGTCCCGCCGCGTCATCGACACGGTCGTAAGTGAGCATGAGATGGGAGCCATCGGAGGCGCCGTCGATCGGACCGAATGCGTCGCTGGGCTGAGGTGCGATGATCGTGCTGGACCCATCAAGAAGCGTGACTCGCAGCTCGTCGGGCTCGCGGTAACCGGGATCGTTGGTATTGAGGAGCAGGAACTCGCCGGCGTGCGCCACGATTTTCGACACGCTGTAGAGGCCCGGGATGCTGCCGAGTTGTTGAACGGCGCCGTCGGAGCCGACGAGGGCGGCGCGGGCATCGCCGCTTCCCGTCGACCAGGTCACGAGGTAGCTTTTCCCGTTCCAGCCGGCAGCGAGGTTCGTGAAGTAGTACGTAGCGGGATCGAGCACGATCGGCGCGGCGTCGATGGGAGTGCCGTCCGCATGCAGGCGCATGACGGCGAGCCGCCCCGAGCCACCGGAGCCCTGGGTCTTGCAGTTGACGAGGCACTCGTTCCAGACCGCGAGATAATCGCTCCCGTTCGAGGCAATCGCCGGGGTCGTTTGCGCCGCGAGCTTCGACACCTCCACTGGCGACGTCGACGAACCGCCGCTCATCGAAATGGGATGCACCGTCGTGGGGCACCAGAGAACGGTGTCACAGTCGCCGACCGTGATCGCGAGCGCGTCCTTTCCATTCGACGCCGCCGCCATCGCCGTCGCCGCCAGGTCGATGACGAAAGGCTCGTCGTCGATCCACTTCCCGGTTCGCGCGTCCATGCGGCGGGCCGATGAAAACCCGTAGAGATCCCACTTCACTAGGTACGCGTCGCCGGACGCGACGACCGAGACCTTGCTGAAGTGCGAGATCCCGCTATGAATGCGGTCTGTCGCCGCGACCCGGACGTCCTCCAGCGGCGTGGCATCGGGTGCGTAGCGGCGGACATAGACATAGCAGCCTTCAGCGGCGTCCTCCTCCGTCCACGCGACGAGAAATCCGTTTGCGCCCGCGGCGATGGCGGCGCTCGTCTGCCGCTGCGCGGCCTGCGTGATCACGACTGGAACTGCATTGCCCTTCTGCACGTAAACATCGGCGTTCGAGGTGTCGCCGTCGTCGTAGGAGAGGAAGAGAAGATCGTTGAGCGGCTCATACGCCGCGTCGACGCCGAAGTTGTAGCAGGCGCAGTCGAATGTCATGACCGGCGCGCCGCCGTTCCTGCTGACATAGACGCGGCCTTCGGAATCGAACCACGAGGCTAAGAAGCCGTCGCTGGTGGGAGTCGCCGTCACCGGCCCGTAGCCGTGCCCATTCGGATCGCTGCTGACAATCGTTTGCGGGGGCCCTGTCGCCATTCCGTTCGCATCGAGATGGATGAACGCGATCGCAGCGCCGGTGTAGCCGCCGAAAAGCAGGTAACCGCCACGCGCATCCGTGATGAGCGCATCGCTCCCGAACCCCGCCGGCAAATGCGGGTCGTCGGACCGCACGACATTGCCGTCTCGATCGAGTGTGTAGGAGAGCCAGGTCGGCGGGGTGGTGTATGGGTTCGCCGAGTACGGCCGCAATTCCAGAAACCCCGTACCGTCGCTCGCCGCGAGAACGGTGGCGGTCTCATCGTAGTGGTAGTCGCCAGCTCGCATCGCGTTGCCGTGAACGTCGACGACGCGCGCGTATGCGGCCGCTCCGTCAAAGGGAAGGAAGAGAAAACGGACGTCTGTGCCCGCCCCCATCCGGGCGGCGTAAATCATCGTGTCGGGGGCGAGCACGTCGCCTTCCGTCACGTCGCCCACCGGTGAGACGTAGCTGATCACAGACTCGAGGTCGAACGATATGGAGTCCGGACCCGTCAGAACGACGAATGACGTGCCATTCCAAAAGACGTCCCGCAACTTCGTAGCGGTCCGCACGACGAACCCGGTGCGATCGAGCGGCGTACCGTCAGCCGTGATGCGGCATGCGGTGACGTCGTTGCGGCCGATTCGCTGATCGTTCCACACGGCCAATGCGATGGAGCCGTTCGACGCGACGCGCACCCCGTCCTGATCGAACGGAGCTGCGCTGAGTACCGGTGGCGACACCGGAATCGGAGCCGAGGCGGGAACAGGAAGCGCGAGGGCGGCAGCAAAGAGGAGTGGCAGCACGTGATTCGGCTACGGACCCTACCACTCTCCCGTCTGCAGGTATGTGTCGATCGACTTCGCCGCTTTCCTCCCCGCCCCCATCGCGAGGATGACCGTTGCGCCGCCGGTGACGATGTCGCCGCCGGCGAAGACGCCGCGTTTCGACGTGCGCAACGTTTCAGGATCGGCTTCGATGAAGTTCTTCTTATTCGTCTTCAGATCGGGCGTC
>DASYSN010000326.1:0-16003 GCA_036003305.1 Thermoanaerobaculia bacterium | reverse complement strand
GCGATCCACTTCGCGGCGCCGCGCGCGATGCCGAGCATGCCGAGGGTGGCGATGAACGGAACGACGCGGAGAGTCGTGATTGCGACGCCGTTGACGATCCCGATGATGCCGCCCGCGATGATGGCGGCAGCGATCGCCGCGACGGGAGACCATCCGGCGCGGAGCGCGACCGCGGTGACGACGCTGGTGAGCGCGATCCCGGAGCCGACGGAGAGATCGATGCCACCACTGATGATGATCATCGTCATGCCGAGGGCGCCGATCGCGACGATGACCGTCTGCGCGAGGACGACGCGGAGGTTCGTCGTCGAGAGGTAGCTTTCGGGCGAGCCGGTGAGAATCGCGAAGAGCGCGATGACGAAGACGAGGCCGAGGAGCGGCGCGAAGGCGGCGGCGACACGCATGACGCTAGTCATGTGATTCACGTTGGCGTTCTTCATGCGGCGCTGATCGCGGCCTCCATGATCGAGTCGGGCGTCCACTCGGACGTCGGGCGCGCTTCGGAAAGGCGGCCGCGCGTCATGACGGCGATACGGTCGCAGACGGCGAAGAGCTCGGGGAGGTACGAGCTGACCATGAGGATCGCCTTGCCGCCGCGCGCGAGGCGGACGATCTCGTCGTAGATGTCGCTCTTGCTGCCGATGTCGACGCCGCGCGCCGGCTCGTCGAGGAGCAGGATGCCGGGATCCTGATGGAGAAGCCGTCCGATGGCGACCTTCTGCTGGTTGCCGCCGGAGAGTCTCGCGACGACCGTGCGCGGATGCGGCGCCTTGATGCGGAGGCGTTGCATGATCGCCGACGTCTTCTCGTCCTGCGCGTTGCGATCGATCCAGCCGTGCGGCGCGATGCTGCGCAGGCGGCTGATGGTGACGTTGTCGGCAATCGAAAGCGGGAGGGCGAGTCCTTCGCCTTTGCGGTCTTCGCTGAGGTAGCCGAACGTGGCGTCGGTGACGATCTCGCCGCCGCTGATCTTCTGCAGGCCGAAGAGCGCGCGCACGAGATCGGTGCGTCCGGAGCCGATGAGGCCCGCGAGGCCGAGGATCTCCGATCCGCGCAGGTCGAATGTGGCAGAGCGGAGGCGCGGGGGTGACGCGAGGGAGCGGACCTGGAGGATGGGGTTACGCGGTTGCGAGGTTTCGGGGTTGGTTCTCACCTCGGAACCTCGAAACCCCGTAACCTCGCGACCCACCATCGCGCGAATCAGTTCCTCATCGCGTACATCGCTCAAAACGCCCGAAATCACACTCCTCCCATCCCGCAGCACCGTGTAGCGATCGGCGATCTCGCGGACTTCTTCGAGGAAGTGGCTGACGTAGACGATGGCGATGCCGCGTTGCTTCAGTCGGTGAATCACGGTGAAGAGGCGGTCGACGTCGGAACGCTGGAGGCTGCTGGTCGGCTCGTCCATGAGGATGACGTCGGCGTTGATGGCGAGGGCGCGGCAGATCTCGATCACCTGCCGGTCGGCGAGTGAGAGGCTGCCGGCGCGCGCGCGGAGGTCGATGTCTTCGCGCGCGAACTCCGCGAGGAGCGGAGCCGCGCTCACGCCTTTCGTCCCGATGAGGATGTTCTCTTCAACCGACAGGTGCGGAAAGATCATCAGCTCCTGATGGATGTGCGCGATGCGGCCAGCCCGGTGAACCTCGCCGCTGTCGGGTTTCAGCAGGCCGGAGATGATGTTGAGCAGGGTGCTCTTCCCCGCGCCGTTCTCACCGATCAGCGCGTGCACTTCGCCACGCTCCAGCTCCAGATCAACCCCATCGAGCGCGATCGTGGCGCCGAAGGACTTTCGGATCGCGCGCAGCGCGAGGATCGTCATATCGACGCGTCACTCTTCCCTCCGTCATCCTGAGCCGGCGTAGCGCGGCGAAGGATCTCCAGATGCGAAAAAGCCTGCAATCTTGAGATCCTTCGCCGTCTACGCGGCTCAGGATGACGGACTTTCACTTCAGATATTGATCGAGCGGCGGATGGAGCAGCGTTTGCGAGTCCGGCGTGCCGAGATTCGCGGGGGTGATGAGCGTGACGCCGGTGTCGACGCGTTTGGCGATCGGTTTGCCGAGGAGGTGGTCGACGAGAGTCTTCACGCCGAGGTCGCCCATGTGGAAGGGGTTCTGGACGACGATGCCGTCGAGTTTGTGGTCGCGCATCGCCTGGACGAAGATGTCGCTCGAGTCGAAGCCGATGAATTTGAGCTTGCCCGCTTTGCCGGCGTCTTCGAGCGCGAGCAAAGCGCCGGCGGTCGACGACTCGTTCGGCGTGAAAACGCCGTCGATCTCGTTGCCGTAGCGATTGAGCAGATTCTCCATCGCGCTCTTTGCGGTGTCGCGCGTGGCGCCGGCGTACTGGTTGGACGAGATGAGCTGGATGCCCGGATGCTTCGCGATGGCGTCGGTGAATCCCTTCTCGCGCTGTTCGGTGCTGAAGACGCCTTCCTGGTAGCGGAGCAGCAGCACTTTCCCTTTGCCGTTGAGGATGCGGCTCATCTCTTCGCCCGCCAGCTCGCCGCCGTGATGGTTGTCGGAGGCGACGAAGCTGATCGGCGCGTTCGACTCCAGCGCGGAGTCGATGACGACGGTCGGGATGCCGGCACGCGCCGCCTCTTCGACCGGCCGTACGAGCGCGTTTTTGTCGAACGGCGCCAGGACGATTCCGCTGACATGCTGCGTCAGGAATCCTTCGACGACCTGTACCTGCTGCTCGCGGTCGTCCTCGCGCAGTGGCCCCTTCCAGATGATTTTCACGTTGATCTGCTGCGCCGCGTAGTCGCGCGACGCCTTCACCGCGCCGGCGTGGATGCTCTTCCAGTACTCGTGCGTCGTGCCCTGTGGGATGACGGCGACGGTGAACGCGTTCGCGTTCGGAGCGGTCGCTTCGTGTTTCGCGCAGGCGAAGAGCGACAGGGCGACGCCGAGGAGGAGAAAACGTCTCATGGAGCTCCTTCGTTCGACAGCGTGATTGCGAGGATGCGGATCTTATCGTTGTCGGGAAGCGTCAACGCGGCGCCCTCGACCGGCAGCGTGTACGCGAAGAGATAAGAGTATTGATAGGGGAGGTTGCTCCCGTCGGCCGCGTGCGAGTGCGACGCGTACCAGGCGAGCGGCGCCGGCTTGATGAATGCGGGGGTGAGCCCGGCGAACTCGGTCGACGTGCGGGTGCGTGGCGGAGCGTTGGGTGGTGCGTCGGGATACGGCGGAAGGTCGGCGACGCGTGTCTGCCAGAGGCGCGTGTCCCACTGGCCGATCTTCCCGGTCCATTCTTCGATCGCGAGGCGATGGTCGTTGAAGCGCGCGGTCTGATCGCCGGATATGGATGCGGCGAGGATGTAGACGCGCGTGAAGCCTTTCGGCAGCTCGATCTTCTCGCCGTGCGGGATCATCGTCTTCCCGTTCGTCTGGAACGCGATGGCGCCGTAGTGGATCGATGGCGGCAGCATCTCCGTCGCGAGCATCTTCATCGGCTCGTTCGTCTTCAACGCGATCGACTGCGACCGGACGCGCGGCACGTGAAAGTCAGGCGGCGCGAGCTTCAGCGCGAAGGTGCGGAGCTGGTACGGCGAGAGGTTAGTTGCGATGCCGCCCTCGTCGATCTGCATGTTCGCGATCTTCCGCTCCTGCGCGTCGACTTCGCGCACCGAAACGACCGGCGAGGCGAAAGTGAGACGCACATCGGCGGCCGGTTTGCCGGCGATCTCGACGACACGCACGATGATGTCGTCACTCTCTTCCGCCTTCTTGATCGCCATCACCCGGACGCTCTGATTGCTGACGCGGAGGAGCGAGAAGCTCTTGCCGAGCGGGCCGGGATGCTTCGTCGTGCCGAACATCAGCAGCGGTTGGTCGAGCTGCATCGCCTGCCACTGCGTCCCGTTTCGCCAGTCGCCCTTGTGCGCGTAGATGGCATACGTGAACTCGTGGTGTCCCCAATCCTGCGACGTCTGGTCGGCGTATGACGCGCCGTTGCCGGTGCCGAGGCCGGGCGTGTAGAGGAGTGTGAGCCGGAGCGTCGAGTCGTTGGGTTTGTCGGAGCCGTACTTTGCGCCGGTGAGGATGCTGACGCCGAAGTCGCCGCTCGCGTCGGTGAGGTCGATCCACTGGTGCGACGGCACCTCGAACTGGCGCGGCTCGTCATTTCCGCGCTCCACTGTCCCGACCTCCCAGTTGTACGTCGCCTTCGGGTTTTTCGCGGTGAGAGGGAAGGTTGCTTTGAGAGCAGCGTCAGGCGTCTTCCAGTCGATCGCGTTGTGGATCTCGATGCGATTGGCGGCGTCGCCGAGCGCGGCGAGCGAGATCGTCTCGACGAACTTTGAGCCTTCCGCTTCGCGCGTGATCTCGACAGCGACGCGCGCCGGCCCGCGCTCGACGACGCGGATCTTTGCCGGTCCGCCGACGAAACCGCGGGGCGGCTGTTTCTGATCGTCCCAGTCCATGTTCCACGCAGGCCAGTCGTGCGGCTTCTCGGTCTGGAACGCGAGGCGCGCCGGCGCGGCGAGGAGCTCCCGGCCGGTCGACTTGTCGAGGATGCTGCTGATGTCGCCGTTCTCGTCGATGCGGACGCGGTAGTGGTTGTTCTCGAGCGAGTGCTCATCGGCGACGAGGGCGCTCGTCGTCTTTCTCTCATCGAGGTGGTACACGGCAAAGCCGTCCGGCGGGACCGTGGTCGTCCCCTCTTTCCGCGGGATATTCAGCGCGTTGTAGAGGATGACCGGCGTCCCGTCCCCGCGCGTGTCGAGCTGCGACGCGATCGCCTCCACTGCATCCTTCAGCACCGCGTTGAACTGGTTCCGTGCGATGAGGTCGTCGTTCCACGAGTACTCGTACGCCTTCGGCGTCGCCGTTCCCGCGGCGATGTCGTGGAACTGGCCGCCCATGACGAGCGCCCACGCGTTGTCGAGCCGCTCGAGCGGATACGTTCTCACGCCGAGCCACATCGCCGCGACCGACGCGCGTTCGGCGGCGTCCGCGAGCAGCTCGTTGTCGTGGTTCCACTTCTTCTGATACGCCTGCGACGTCAGCGAGCCGGCGGAGTGGTTGGTCAGCTCGAGGTCGCCCTTGTAGCGCGGCAGCCGGGAAGTGTCCCGAATGTCGAGGAACATCTGATCCGCTTTCGACGACACCACGCGGAGCTGTGTGGCGCCGGCAATCCTGCCGGCGTCCTTCGTCGCCAGCTGCTCCGCCATCGCCACTGACGACTCGCTCGGCGACCCGCCCGTGTCGCCGGTACCGTAGTAGTGATAGTCCGCGTAGACGCCGCTCACTTTGCCGTCGCGCTCCACGCGTTTCGGCCAGTCGATGAATCGCTTCATGTTCGGCGGTGGCTCGCTGCTGGTGAGGTCGTAGCGGATGTCGCCGCCGTAGTCGCCCGGGTTGAGCGCCGCGATGACGCTTCGCCCATCGACCCCCTCCCACACGCCGACGTTGAACGGGATTCCCTTCGGCGTCTCTTCGGGCGATCCCTCGCCGCCAACCTCCGCGTTCGATCCCCACGTCAGCTTCTGCGTCGAGAACCCGCGGATGCCGGCGTGGGCGAGCAGGGAGGGGAGCGACGCCGGGAAGCCGAAGCAGTCGGGGAGCATGTACTCCTCGCTGGCGACGCCGAGCTCGCGGCGGAAGAACGTGTTGCCGTACAGCACCTGCCGCAGGATCGACTCAGCCGACGGAGAGTTGACGTCGCTCTCCTCCATCGACGAGCCGGCCGGGAACCAGCGGCCGGCCTTCACGTACGCGCGCAGCCGCTCGTAGTCGGCCGGGTAGTACTCCTTCATCAGGCGATAGCGATTCGCGCCGCTGAAGTTGAAGACGTAGTGCGGGTACTTCTCGAAGAGCGCGAAGTTCTCGCGCATCGTCTTCGGGAGGAACTCGCCGATCGTCTGCGGGTACTCCCACCGCCATTCCGTGTCGAGGTGCGCGTACCCGACGAGGTAGAGCGTGGGCTGTTTCGTCAGGTCAGGCGTCTGCGCGAATGTCGCGATCGCGCCGAATGTAAGAAGCGCGAGGCGTAGGCTGCGAGGAAGCATGGCCGATAATAGCGACATCGGTCATGCTCGCGGCGACTCTGGTTTTTGCGGCAGCAGCGGCGTCGATTCCCTCCGGTTACGTCGACGACGTCTCGTGCGGCTCCTGCCACGCGAAGGTCGTGCAGTCTTACCAGGAAGTCGGGATGTCGAAGTCGTTCTACCGCCCGCGGCAGAGCGACGCGATCGAGAACTTCGACAAGCTCCCGTTCCGCCACGCGCGCTCCGGCGATGTGATGGAGCTTCGCTGGCGCAACGGCCGCCTCGTCTTCCGCCGCTGGCGCATCGATGCGTCTGGAAAACCGATCCACCTCTTCGAACAAGCGGTCGACTGGATCCTCGGCTCCGGCCATCACGCGCGCACGTACCTCTACCAGACGCCGAACGGCGAGCTGTATCAGTTGCCGCTCGCCTGGTACACGCAGACGAAGGAGTGGGGGATGGCGCCCGGCTACGACCGGCCGGATCACGAGGGAGTGCTGCGCCGCGCGCGCGTCGAGTGCCTCTTCTGCCACAACGCATACGCGGACCTGCCGAAGAACGCGGTCACCGGCTACTGGCGCAATCAGACGTTCCCGGCGCAGTTGCCCGAAGGGATCGGCTGCCAGCGCTGCCACGGTCCGGGAGCGGAGCATGTGCGCAAGGCGTCGTCCGGAGCCGATGACGCCGAGGTGCGTAAGGCGATCGTGAATCCGGCGCGACTCGACCCGGCGCGGCGCAACGACGTCTGCTACGAGTGCCACCTGCAGCCCTCGATCGCGTTCCCCGGTATCCGCCGCTTCGGCCGCGACATCAACTCGTTTCGTCCCGGCGAGCCGCTGCCGTCGTACGTCCTGCACCTCGACATCAAAGACGACGAGATCGCGCCGGCCGACCGATTCGAGATCAACCATCATCCGTACCGGCTCGAGCAGAGCCGCTGCTTTCGCGAGAGCGGCGGGAAGCTGGCGTGCCTGAGCTGCCACGATCCGCACAAGAAGACGGCGGACGTGAAGCCGGTCTGCATGTCGTGCCACGCCAATGCGCACCGCGCGTCGGAGGACTGCGTCTCGTGCCACATGCCGAAGCACCGGACGCAGGACGTCGTCCGCGTCGTGATGACGGATCACCGCATCGGGATCTATCCGAACCTTCCGGCGCTCGTTTCTCCGAGAGAAGAGCGCGAGCCGATCATCGACGACATCATCGTCACCGACAGTGTGGCGCCGGCAATCCTGCCGGCGAAAGACGCGGAGCTGTACCGCGTCGTCGCCGCGGTCCGCGCCGGCTCGACGTCCGCCGCGAAGAAGCTCGAGCAACTACTCGCCGTCAATCCGTCAACCGCGATCGAGCCGTACTTCGACCTCGCCACCGCACAGTTGCGCGAGAAGCGCTACGACGCCGTCGAAAAGACGGCGCAGCTCATCCTCTCCCGCGTTCCCGACCAGCCTCTCGCGATCGAGTTTCTCGGCCTCGCGCGGGGCGCCGAAGGAAAGCGCGACGAGGCGATCGAGCTCCTGGGCAAGGCGGCGAAGCTCGACCCCGACCGCGTCGAGACGCAATACAACCTCGGCCTCGAGTACGCCGCCCGCGGCGACAAGGACGAAGCGGCGAAAGCGTTCCAACGCGCCGTCGCCGCGCGCCCCAACTTCATCGCCGCCTGGATCCACCTGGGCGACGTTTCCGAAGGGAACGAAGCTATCGCCGCATACGAACGCGCGCTGGCGATCGATCCGGGGTCGAAGAGGGCCGCGGACGCCTTGGCGCGGCGTACGGTAAACTAGGCATTCCATAGTTACGAAGAGGTAGCAATACCGCCGGACCATTCGGTACGGAGGGGAAACTTCTAAGCGGGTCCCTCTGAACTGTATGGCTTCACCCGCGGCGGGTTTCGCAATCGGTCTACCTATGACGAACGTGAACCAACCGGTCGTTCGGAGAAAATACATCGCCGGCGGTGTCGCTGTTCTTGCGGTCCTTGCTGCGGTGATTGGCGCGTCGCTCTATTTCACGCAACGCAACGCGCACCGCTCCTATCTACCCGCGCTCGTAGCCGCGACCGCGCGATTGCCTTTTCGACCGTCGGATTGCCGTCTCAGTGGCGGTTTTCCGTATCGACCGACACTGCCACCGTCCAGGGGAGCTGAAAGCGACCGGGTCGGCGATCCTGATTATGCTGAGTTGTGGCCCATAACAGCGCGTCTCGAGCAAGAGGCGCTGGAGCGGCCGTCAAGGAACACGCTTCACGAGTTTGGTGTCGCGGAACTGCTCGCCGGTAAGCCGAGGCGTGCTGCCAAGACTCTGGAACGAGCGTTACGAGCCGAGGTCTTGCCGGGAGTGACGACGATCGAGGCCGTTCGCCGTTCGCGCGACGCATCGCTCCTGAACGATTTCGCCGTCGCCAGCGCGGCGGTCGCCGATGGCAACGGAGACATCGAGTCTCTCGCGCTGGAGGCAGTGCAGCGGGCATGGCAGGTCGACAGAGATCCCGCGATCGCGTGGACGCGAGCAACCCTCATCGAGGGCCAATTCGTGCGCGAGCCTGCGATCGCGGCGTGGCGCGATTATCTCGCCGTGGAAAACGGCACGCAGTGGAGCCGGGTTGCGCGGGAGCATCTGAGTGCGCTGACGCAACCGACGGATGCCGAGCAATGGCCCTCGGTCCGCGACAAACTGGCGGCGCCACAGAGCGGGGCGGAGCTGCCGGCACTCGTCGGCCGTTTTTCCCAGGACGTACGGCTCTGGTGTGAGGACGAGCTGCTTCCGCGGTGGGCCGACGCCTTCACGCGAGGAGACGCGACTGCGCCCGCACAATTGCAAAAGGTCGCCCTCCTCGGCGACGCGATCGAGCACGCGAGCGGAGAGCGCGAGGTCGCGGAGGCGGTCGCTTCGATCCGGAGAGCCGCGCCTGAATCCTTGCCTGTTCTGGCTCGAGGCTTCGCGGCATACGGCGCTTCCCGAGCCGCCGATCGTGCGTACAACGCGGCGGAAGCGATCCGGCAATCCGACACGGCGGTCGCGCTGCTCACTCCCGATCGCACGCCGTTCGCGTGGCGTGTGCGCGTGGAACACGCGGTCGAGATCTATCTGTCGAACGATTACCCCCGCGCACTCGCCGAGTTGCGCCAATTGCCTGACGACGCGCGGATGTCGAATTCGTGCAGGGGAAAACTGCACGCGATGATCGGCATCATCGATCTGCTGACAGGGTCGTATGAAGAGGCTGCCGGTCATTACAAGCAGGCGGTCGACGCATTTCGAAAAGCGGGAGAACGCGATTACGAGGCGACCCTCATCAGCCGTCTGGCAGCCGCTCTCGAGTTTGCCGGCGAATCCGCGGATGCTCAAACAATGCGTCGTCGAGCGCTGCAGTTGCTGGAGCGGACAGGAGACCTGAAGCATCGGCACGATGCGGTGGTCGAGGCCGCGCTGGTCGCCGATAAGAACGATCATCGCGCCGTCGCGCAGCTGTTCTTCGACGCTCTCGTGGCCAACGACCTGGCGGGGGGTAACTCCGTTACCGTCTGTTCGTCGTTGATGTGGCGAGGCGCGTACCGGTTTCACACGGGCGATCAGGCGGGAGCTGCAAACGACCTCTCCGATGCTCGGAAAGTGTGCGGCTCGATTCGGGACGCGGCGGTGCGGGAGCGGTCCATTGCGAATCTGGAGCTCGCCGAAGCGTCGATCCGTCCGCGCGAGAACGAGTCGTTCGCGGGTCTCGACCAGGCAATCGGGTATTACGAAAAGACCAGGAGTCACGTATGGCTCCGCACCGCCTATTTCACACGCGCGCGGCATCACGCCGCTGCCGGCGAGCCTTCTCTCGCCGAGAACGACTTCGTGGCGGCCATCAAAGAGAGCGATCTGAGCCGCGACAAGATCGACGAGAGTTCGGCGCGTACTTCTTTCACCGCCAGCAGTGACCAGATCACAGACGGATACATCGAATTTCTCCTGAATCAGCGCCGAGAGCGCGACGCGTTCGAGGTGGCCGACCGAAGCCGCGTGCGGGAGCTCGTCGAATCGCCGACCGCGAGGTGGCAAGCCGTCGCGACGAAAACCGACCTTCGGTCCCTTCAGACGGCGCTCCCGGGAGGCACCGCGCTCGTCGAGTTCCGTGTGCTCACCGACAGCGTGGTTCTTTGGGTCGTGACGCCGACGGAGCTGAAGATGTTGCGGCTTCCGGTGACGATGGCTCGTCTGCGGAATTCGATCGCGAAGCTCGACGATCCGTCCCAGCGGCGCTCGACGCTCAACGAGGAGTCCGCGTTCCTCTACGACGCGCTCTTCCGCCCGGCGACGTCTTTCCTTGCCGATTGCCGCCTCCTGATCGTCGTGCCGGACGATGACCTGGAGCATGTTCCGTACAGCGGTTTGTTCGATCGGGTGGGGGGACACTACATGGTCGAGCGCCGCGCGATCGTCGTCGCTCCGAGTGCCGCGCTTTACGTCGAAAGCGTTGCGCGCGCGCGTCAGCGTTCGAGGGGCGACGGCCGCACGCTCGTCATTGAAGCCCCTTCCGGCGGTGAGGGAGTATCGCAGCTCCCGGAGGCGGCGTTGGAAGCCGAGTCGATCGCGCGTCTGTACCCCCGTTCGACGATCGTCGACGGCACGGCGTCGAGCGGCGGCATGTTGCTCGAGCGCCTCAAAGACATCTCGATGCTCCAGTTCGTCGGCCACACCATGATGGGGAGGTCCGGACTCGACTTGCGGCTCGGCGACGGTCCCGGCGGACGTCTCTCGATGACCGACATCGCGGCGTCCTCGTTGCCCGCGTTACAGCTGGTCTACCTCTCGGCGTGTGAGACCGACCAGGGGCGGGTCATGAAGTCGCAGGGGAGCACGACCATCGCGCGTGCGTTCTTCGCCGCCGGCGTGCCGGTCATCGTCGCGACGCTCTGGCCGGTCGACGACAGTGTCGCCCGCGATGCGGCGGTCACCTTCCACGAGCACCTTCGGCGCGGCGACAGCCCTGCCGAGTCACTTCGTCAAACGCAATTGGCGCTCATGGCAATGAGCTCGGGGTCCGGGGGCGACTGGGCCGCGTTTCGCGTCATCGGCGGCGGCGGTTGATCGTCGCCTGTTGCACAGAGAGAGGGAAAGTCATGGCAGACAAAATCTTGAGAATCGTGTTCAGCGGTATTTCGACGCTCACGCCGGGTCCGCCCCGGGGTGGCACCGCACCGCCTCAGAAGGCCTTCGTGCTGATGGCTGCCAATCGAAAGAAACGCAAGAATCAGTTCGACGATCCAATCGAAGTCCATACGCCGTTCATTTACGTGCCGCGGTCCATTCTGGCCGACCCGATCCCTCCTCCGGCCGAGGTCGTCGCGGACAAGAACCTGGGTCCCTGCAACATCTACTTCATCGATCACGCCCGGATCATGGTGGATAAGACGCCATTGCAATCGATTCAGTACTTCACGGATCCGAAACACGACCTGGACGACGCAGAGAGACCTGGGTCGGACAACGTCGCATGCGAGAACGACATCCGATGGCTTGCCGACCTTCGGGATGTGCTGCCGAAGCGCGCCGCGCTGAGGGAAAAGGCGGACGAGCCTGCGATCGGCGACGATGTCGCGGCAATCGTCGAGCTGCGAGGCGGGACGCTGAAGGCGAACTTTCCGTGCAAGTCGGTGCAGCCGAAGACGTTCTCGTTCAAGAACAAAGACGGGACCAAGTCGAGCGACCAAGTCGTGAAGGGGTTCAAGCGTGTGCTCGCATCCGAGTTCTTCGTCGACATGCCCTTTCTCGAGAACACGACGACGGTGAAGCTGTCTTTCTATCCGTTGCGCAAGGGCGATGTGGTCACGGGGATCGAGGGGAACGAGTTGACGCTTCAGTGGGGAGCTGCCATAGGCATCGAGGTCCGGATGGGCAACGACACGAAGGACGAGGCGAAGGTCCTCACCTCGACGAAGCGATGTGACGCTCGCGCCCGCGACAACAAGGGGAAACCCCTTCTCGTCCCGCGCGACGCCGATTTCGATCTCCATTACGACCTGCTGAACATTCCACCCGACGAGGTGCGGCCGCTGCCGACGAACGGCCCGCATCAGACGCACGTTGACGGTTGTTCGCCGGGAACGGGAGGCTAGCGATGTCGAGCAAGAAGACTCCCCCGAAAGGGCGTTCGGGAACGGCCGACGATCACTTCGAGATTCTTCTCAGGACGGTCGATCCACACGAACACAGGTTCGTGAAAATCTCGCGGCGCGTCTGTCTCATCAGGCGCGATGAAGGGTCCGAGGCTACCGGTTTTCTAGTAGGACCGGACTTGATGCTCACGACCGCTCACGCGCTTCGTGGAACGACCGGGGTCTTCGCCGATCCGGACGAGGTCACGATCCTGTTCGACCAGTTCGTTTGGGACCAGCGGAGCGGAATGCGCGCATTCGGTGCTTCGTGCGGACTGCGCCACATCCCGTTTACGCGCCAACCGGACGTCGTCGCGTCATCGATCAAGATCGACGCCAAGAGCCGCAGACAGAAAGGCGACAACGAACTCGATTACGTCCTCGTTCGCCTCAACCGACCGATTGGTCTCGAGTTTCTGCCTTTTTCCAACCGGCTGCGCGGCTGGAACAACTGCAGCCGCGCTGATGCTCTTCCGCTCGGCAAGGTTCTCGTCATTCAACACCCGCTTGGCGGCCTTCAGGATGTCGCTGACGGGTTCATCGAGCCGAACCAGGTTTCGAGCGATTTCCCGAAGTTCTTCAGGTACAGGACGCAGACTCTGAACGGCTCCTCGGGCGCGCCCGTCTACAACGAGGCCAACCAGGTCGTCGCGATTCACGTCGGCGAAACCGCGCTTGATTCGCAGCTCGCCGTGAGCCTCAAGGACGTCTTCGATGATCTCGAACGGGAGAAGGTGACGCTCCCCCCGTTCCATTTCGAAAAAGGCGTCATGGACTCGATCTTCGGAACGAGCAAGACCGAAACAAGGCGTCATCGCGGAAACGACTGGCGAGGGGACCGTCTCTTCGACGGCGTCCATGAGGACCATACCCGTGCGAAGCGCAGAGCTGTGAGGTAGACGGCGCCGGCCCCGCGGCCGGCGCCGTCGCTTCGGGTTCGTTACTTACTAGCCGTCGGGGTGCACGAAGCCGCCGGTTTGTCACTCGCGTGGTGGTTCTTGATCATCCACGCGAAGTAGTAGTCGTTTGCGAACTTACTCGCGGGAGGCCACGCTCCGGACCACATGTTGCTGCAGATCTGGTCCACGTTTGGACATTTCGATTCTGATGTGAGGATGACTGTCGACGCGTGCTGAACCGGACACGTGCAGGTGGCGAATTCGTTCGGATGCTTTGAGTTCCGCGTGCACGAAGCGCCATAGCACCACGCCCACTCCTGCACCGTCGGACAGCTCACGGTCGCGCTGCCCTTGTTGAAGTTGTTCGAGTACGTCGAAGTCAGGCTCTTTGCGCGCTGCTTGCACGAAACACTGGCCGGCCCCATGTTCCAACCGGTTTCGACGATGCACTCGCACTGAACGTTATTGTTCGTGTCCTTTGTTTTCGAGCACGGTGCCTTGATGCAGAGGGCATACGTGCCGTCGCACATGAGCGGCACCGGGAAATCGGCCGGCTTGGTCGGCAGTTCGGCGGCGGCGGCGGACAGAGCTAGCGCGAGCAGGATCACCGCATAGATATTTTTCATGATGGGTGGATTGTAGCCCACCTTTTCGCCCGTGCTACCGTGAGTGCCCAATGACCACCGGCCTCCGGCGCGACCTCGGCACGATCGAGTCGTACGCGACCCTTCTCGGCATCCTGATCGGCGCCGGGATCTTCAAGGTCACCGGCGAGGCGTGGCAGCTCACCGGGGCGAGCGTCATCCTCGGGTACGTCGTGCTGGCGCCCGCGGTCCTCGCGACGTCGGCGGCGTACTCCGTCTTTCTCTCGACGCCGCTGGGCCGCGAGCCAGGCGGCGAGTACACCAACATCTCGCGCACCTTCGGCGGCTACGGCCTCGCGTACATCGGCGCGTGGCTAAAAATCATTTCGTACGTCGGCGCGCTCGCGTACCTGGCGCGCGCATTTGCCGACTACGCCCAACAGATCGTTCGCGTCGATGCGACGCTGCTCGCGGTCGGCGCGCTCGCGTTCTTCTACGCGATCCACGTCGCCGGCGTCCGCTGGTTCGGACGCCTGCAGGTGTGGATGTGCATGCTCCTCGGCGTCTCGCTCGTGGTCCTCATCGGGCCGGGACTCTTCGCCATTCACCGCGCCTACTACGTCCCCTTCTTCGCGCACGGACTGCGCGGTTTCGCGGCGAGCCTGCCGCCGCTCTTCTTCGCCTACGCCGGCTTCGAGTCGCTCGCGCAGACGGCGGGGGAAGTGAGCGACAGCACGCGACGCCTGCCGCGCGTCTTCGTGCGCGGCATCAGCGCCACGCTCGTCATCTACTTCCTGATGTCGCTCGTCGGCCTCGGCACGCTCTCTCCCGAACGGCTTCGCGTCTCGACGGCGCCGATGGCGGATGCAGCGGCGTCGTACCTCTCGATCGGTGGCGCCGCCGTCGTCACGATCGGTGCCCTGATGGCGCTGCTCACGTCGGTGAACGCGACGATGCTCGTGCCGTCGCGGATCGCGCTCGTGCTCGCGAACGATCGCCTCGCGCCGCGGTGGATCGGCAACGTCTCACGGCGGACCGACACGCCGATCGCGGGACTGACGCTGACGCTCGCCGGCGCGCTGGCGTTGCTGTTGACGAAGCAGATCGGCCTCGCGCTCAACATCGCCGTCTACGCACTCGTCCTTCTCTACCTGCTGCACAGCGTCGCATTGCTTTTGCTGCCGCGGCTCAACCCGGAGCTCTTCGCGCTCGTGACGGTCTCGATTCCTCTGTGGCTGCAGCGCGCGCTCGCGATTCTGTCGATCGTCTGTATGGCGGCTCTGATGATCCAGATCTCCGTCCCGGCGATCGAGCTGCTCCTGTTCTGGACGGCAATCGGCGCGGCGCTCTATCTCTGGTCACGCCGTGTAGCGAACCGCGGGGCTGCCGGCGGGATAGAACACGCCGAGGAGACGGAGCTCGCCTGAGCCGGTGTTCTCGAGGCAGTGACGTTGCCGGATCGGGAGAAAGATGCAGGAGCCTTTGCCGACCGGCGTCGACGAATCGCCCGCGTGCATGATTCCGTCGCCGCCGAGGATGCAGATCACTTCCTCGTAGAGGTGGAAGTGGTCCGGCGCGCGTCCCGGCGGAATCGAGCCGACGAATTGCGTGACCTCCGCCTGCACGAGCTCCGCGTACCAGCGGTCGGCGGTCTTCTGCCGCGGCTGATCGGCGAGTTTGAGCCGCTCGATCCTTCGGCCTGACGGCGTGGCGGGCGTGAGTGAGCTGACGTACGTGGCGTTGTCATTCAGCGTGAGCGAAGCGCCGGCGGGGATGTAGATTCCTTCGTCGTTTGCGAGGTCGTAGAGGACTTCGTCGTGCGACGCGTTTGTGAACGTGTGCTCGCCGGCGACGTCGATGACCCGAAGGCGGACGAGGGCGTCCGCCCCTCCGAAGTGGTGCCAGATGCGCGCGGCGCCGGCGACTTCCGGTTCCCCTTCGCGCATCCGCGACACACGGCAGCCGCCCTCGAGCTCGACCGACATGGCGTACATTATCGTCGTGAGCAGCCAGGAAGACGGCATCCGCGCCACGAACCAGGACTTCATCCGCTACGACCAGGTGGAGAAGCGCCAGAGCTATCACCTGGCGGAAACGGCGGGGGAGGAGCAGTTCGACGACGAGTTCGTCGTCCGTACCTGCGACATGCGCTCGCCGGCGTTCGCGCACGACCTCGGAGCGGCATTGCGCGAGATCGGATTCGCGATCCTCTCCGGTCACGGTGTCGATGCGGCGCTCTACGACGACGCGGAAGCGAAGATCGAGGAGATGTTCGGCCGCCTCACCTTGGACGACAAAATGCGCTATCGCGCGCAACGTCACGGCTCCGTCAACCAGGGCTACTTCCCGATCAAAGAGACGAGCAACATGCACCCCGACCTCGTCGAG
>DASYSN010000325.1:0-5758 GCA_036003305.1 Thermoanaerobaculia bacterium | reverse complement strand
CCGATCCTCAGCAGCCTCGGCCTCGGCGCCACCTACAACGCGCGCATCGCCGTCCGCGTCATCGACGGCACCGGCAAAGTCGCCGCCTACGGCTCCGTCGTCGACCAGACCACCCAGGATGCAACCTACATCCCGGCACAGTGATCATCCCCCCTTCGTGTGGCGCGGGCTTTCCAGCCCGCGCCCGGGGCGCAGCTCGGTGTCTGGCGCGTGCAGCCCCGAGTCTGGCGCGTGCAAGCTCGATGTCTGGCGCGTGCAGGCCCGTATCTGGCGCGTTCAGCTCGGTATCTGACGCCTGCAGCTCCGTATCTGACACGTCCAGCTCGGTATCTGACGCCTGCAGCTCCCTATCTGACACGTCCAGCTCCGTAGCTGGCGCGTGCAGCTCCGCATCTGGCTCGTGCAGCTCCGCATGTGGATTGCGCCGCTCCGTATCTGGATCGCGCCGCTCCGTATCTGACGCGTGCAGCTCGGTGTCTAGCGCGTGCAGCTCGAGGCTGCGCCTTCCAGACACGAAGCTGTGCGGTCCAGATACGAAGCTGAGCGGTCCAGACACGAAGCTGTGCGGTCCAGACACGGAGCTGTGCGCGCCAGACACGAAGCGGCGCGATCCAGACACGGAGCTGCGCCGTCCAGACACGGAGCTGCGCCGTCCAGACACCGAGCTGCGCGGTCCAGACACGGAGCTGCGCGGTCCAGACACGGAGCTGCGCCGTCCAGACACCGAGCCGCGCGGTCCAAACGCGGAGCTGTGCGGTCCAGGCGCCGAGTTGCGCCGTCCAAACACGGAGCTGCGCGGTCCAGGCGCCGAGTTGCGCCGTCCAAACACGGAGCTGCGCCGTACCAGCTCGGACCTGCGCCGTCCGGGCGACGACGCTGAAGCTCTATCCGCTCGGCGGAGGTGATCTGCTCACGCAGTCGGTCATGGTGAACCGGGCAGGTGAAGAAGCCGCTCGATGACGTCGTCCACGTGTGGCGCGGGCTTTCGCGGCCGCGCCCAGCCGTCATGCGTAGCCTCTGTCTTCCTGGACTTTCATGTCGCAGGCCGGACACAACAGCCTGGTGTTCTCGTACGTGTAGCCTTTCATAGCCTCAATCCGATCGAGGACCGCGTTCCTCTGCGGCAACCTCTCGTGACAGATTGCGCACAGGTCGCCTTGCTCGCCACGCTTCTGAGCTTTCAACATTTTGCGCTGCATCGGTTTACCGCGCTCGTCGTAGGACAACTCCTTCGCCAGTTTGCCGCGAAGCGCCCACAGCAGATCTTCCTCCCCGCAACTTAATCGGCTCAGTTCAGCGCCGACAGTTGCGAGAAGAGGCGCGAATAGCGTCTAAAGTTCGAGCGACGTCAGCTGTCGGTTTCCCATTGCCCAAGTCTATCCGCGCGTCGGGAGGGCCGCGTCAAGCCGCGGAGCGGCGAGAGCCCAAGGCGGAAGCCTTGGGGGAAAGATCACCAATTGAATGAGCCGCGGAGCGGCGACATTCATCCATGCGATGCCGAGATGTCGCCGCTCCGCGGCTTACATCCAAAACCGACCGAAATCCCAAGGCTTACGCCCTTGGGCTACCGATATCTCGCCGCTCCGCGGCTAAATGCGATCGCCTGCTCGCGCGACACGCTCGGGAAATCGTCGAGAAACTCTTCGAGCGTTTCACCGCCTTCGACATAGTCGAGAAGAGCCTGAACGGGGACACGCGTATCGGTGAAAACCGGAGTCCCGCTCATGACCTCCGGATCGGTGCTCACGACATCCTTCGGGTCCATTGGCGCGATTAAAGCACGCTACACTCCGCACCCATGACCAAACCCCTCATCGGCATCGGTTCCGACGTGCTCATCACTCCCGGCGAACGGGATCGGGCGTTTGCATATACGACGTACGTCGATGCGTTGCGGCGGGCGGGGGCGGTGCCGGTGGTGATTCCGCCGCAGCCGGAGAACGCGGCGGCGGTGCTCGAGGCGATCGATGGGCTCGTCCTCGCCGGCGGGTACGACTGCGACCCGGCGCAGTATGGCGAGAGCGCGCATCCGAAGGTCGAGCCGATGGACGTGCGGCGTCAGGAGAACGACCTTTCGCTGGCCAAGCTTGCGCGCGAGCGCGGCATGCCGACGCTCGGAATCTGTCTCGGCGTGCAGATGATGAACGTCGCCGCGGGCGGCACGCTGATTCAGGACATCGACTCGGAGCATGAGACCGAGATCGAGCACGTGAGCGATCCGGAGGACCGCGCGCGGCACGACGTCCTCGTCGAGGCCGGCACCAAGCTGTCGACGATCCTCGGCGCGCGCGAGTTCAACGTCAATTCGTCGCACCACCAGGCGATCCGCGACGTGGGGCGCGGACTTCACGTCACCGCGCACGCTCCGGATGGCATCATCGAAGGGCTCGAGGATCCGAAACATCCGTTCTACGTCGGTGTCCAGTGGCACCCCGAGGACATGAGCGGCGAGGAGTCGGCGAAGCGGATCTTCGGCGCGTTCGTGGAGGCGGCGAAGGCGTTTGCCGAAGCGCGCAATACGTCGACGGAAATGTCACCCGCGGCATCCGGTAAATCGGAATAAGCTCCGGAACAGCAGCCGTTTGGGAGCGCGGAGGATGCCCTTGAAGCGATTCGCGCTTGTCGTCGCCGTCATCGTTCTGCTGGTCCCGCAAACCTTTGCCGGGACGTGGAACAAGTCCTACGCCGACGCCATGAAGAAGGCGAAGTCGGCCAACCAGCTCGTCTTCGTCGACCTCTTCGCCGACTGGTGCGGCTGGTGCCATCGAATGGAGCAGGAAGTCTTCCCCTCCGAGATCTTCCAGAAAGCAACCGACAAGATGGTGCTCCTCCGCCTGAACACCGAAGACGGCGGCGACGGCACCCGGTTCGCGCAGAAATTCAACGTCAACTCCCTGCCGACTTTCCTGATCCTCACTCCGGACGACACCGTGGCGGGCGTCCTTCGCGGCTACGCGCCGGCGAAAGAGTTCGTCACCGAGATGCAGAACTCGCAGGCGCGCTACCGCGACTTCGAGAAGCGCGCCGCGAGCGAAGCGACATTCGGGAACGACTACAAGAAGCGCTTCGACCTCGCGCTCGAGTACACCGAGCACTTCGCGTTCCCGCAGGCCGAGTTGCGGTTCCGCAAGCTGACGGCCGACTCGAAAGCGCCGACGGACATTCGCGACCGTGCGTACTACGAGCTCGCCGTCGCGCAGGCGCTTCAGAACCATTTCGCCGACGCGACCTCGACCCTCAACACCTTCTCGAAGGTGGAGACCAAGGGCGAGCCGTACGAGCGCGGGCGCCTGCTGCAGGCCCAGATGTACTGGCAGCAGGGAAACCTGATGGCGGCCGCGAACGAGCTACGGCAGTTCAAGAGCCGCTTCCCGACCTCACCGCTGAAGGACAACGCCGACCAGATGCTGCAGGTCGTCCAGGCGCAGCTCACGAAAAAGTAGCTGATGCGACTTCGCCTTTTCCTTCTTCTCTCCCTCTCCCTTTCTCTATCTACGACCACCCTGTTCGCGCAGTTCGGCGATCCGGTCGTTCCGCCGGCCATCAAGCTGAGCGGAACGTTCAGCAAGAGCTCCGGCGATCGGGCGACGGGCGTCGCGACGGTGGTGATTCCCTCGCCGTGGCACATCAACTCCGCCAAGCCGCTCGACTCCTTCGCGATCCCAACGGTCCTCTCGTTCGATCCCGCGACCGCGGAGCTGATCGACGCGAAGTATCCGGCGCACGAGTTGAAAGCGTTCTCGTTCAGCGGCAATCAGCAGATCGCGGTCTATGAAGGAACGATTCAGATTCCGTTCACCGCGAAGGTGAAGGGCGACAAGATCAAGGCATCGCTGCGCTACCAGTCGTGCAACGACAAGGTGTGCCTGCCGCCGAAGACGGTCGACGCTGAGTTTGGTGTGGCGGCGGCAATCGTGCCGGCGACTGCGCCCTCCGCCGGCAGGATTGCCGGCGCCACACAGAATCCGTCGAGCTTCACCGCTCTCGCGAACGCACCGAAGGGTGACCGGCTCGCGAATGCCTTCGCCTCCAGCGGCCTGACGCTGACGCTCCTCATCATCTTCGTCGGCGGTTTGGCGCTGAACCTGACGCCGTGCGTCTTCCCGATGATCCCGATCACGATGGGATTCTTCGCGATGCAGAGCGATGGCCGCCGGTCGCGCCGCTTCGCCCTCGCCGCGCTCTACGTCCTCGGCATCGTCATCATGTACTCGTCGCTCGGCGTCGTGGCGTCGCTCGGCGGAAAGATGTTCGGCGCGTGGCTGCAGCAGCCGGCGGTCCAGATCGGATTCGCGGGGCTGATGCTGATCCTGGCGTCGTCGATGTTCGGCGCGTTCGACATCGGCGTCCCGCAGTTCATCGCGAACCGGGCGATGGGAAGGGCGGGGCTGGCCGGCGCGATGACGATGGGACTCCTCGTCGGCATCGTGGCGGCGCCGTGCGTCGGCCCAGTGGTCGTTTCGCTCATCACCCTCGTCGCGAGCATCGGGAAGCCGCTCATCGGTTTCGTGATGTTCGCCGCCCTCGCGCTCGGCCTCGGCTTTCCCTATCTCGTCATGCTCAACGCCCTCCCGCGTCCCGGCGAGTGGATGGTGCACGTGAAGAAGTCGATGGGCTTCGTTCTCGTGGCGATGGCCGTCTACTTCCTCCGTCCGCTGATCGGCGAAACGTGGTTCCACTACGGCGTGGCGGCGAGTCTGCTCGTCGGCGCCGTGTTCCTCGTCCTCATGTCGGCGCGCTCCGCGCAGGCGCGGCCGCTCCGGCTGGCGTGCGCCGCGGCTCTCCTGATCGGCGGCGTCGCGTTCGCGATTCCGACCGGGAAGGGCGGCGCGGAGCTGACCTGGCAGCGTTACGAGCAGGCGTCGATGCTCGGCGTTCCGGCGGCAGAGCCGGCGGTCATCGACTTCTACGCCGACTGGTGCATCCCGTGTAAGGAGCTCGACGAGAAGACGTTCAGCAACGGCGATGTCGCCGGCGAGCTCGGTCGTTTCACGCGCGTCAAAGCCGATCTGACCAAGCCGGAAGACCCGGCGGTGCAGGAGCTGACAAAGAAGTATCGGATCGTCGGAGTGCCGACGATCGTCTTCCTCGACTCGACCGGCCACGAGATTGACGCCCAGCGCCTCACCGGCTTCGAGCCTCCGCAGCAGTTTCTCGCGCGGCTCAAGCAAGTGAAGTAATGTCATCCCGAGCGTAGCGAGGGAGCGGTGTGGGTGGGTGGCGCCATAATGTGGTTTCTCGCGCCACCCGCCCACACCGGTTCCTCGCTACGCTCGGAATGACACGTCACACCATATCTTCCACCGACGTCGACCGTGTCCGCGAGCGCATTGCACGCGCGCACGAAATCGCAGCGATTCAATTTCGCGACAGCTTTGTTCCCGGCAAGACCGATCCCATCACCCACTTGCAACTGCTTGCCGATGCGCTGATCGGTGAATCGGACGGCATCCGCCTTTGCGGCCCGGCGTACGAGATTCGCAACGGCCTGATCGAACCGAGGTACGAGAACTTCATCGTCGATCGAACGCCGGCGACGATCTTTGAATATTGGCTGATCATCTCCGAGATCACCGGCTCCGACTCCTGGCGAATGACGAAGCTGATCACCTCGCCGGAGGAGTACGACGCGGCGCTGAAGCGGATGCGATCGCCGCAGATCGTTCGCGCGCTCGTCGTGACATTTCTCCCGAGGGTCGAAGGCAATCGGCTTGAGGTAACCGTCTGGACACCCGCATGCATCGAGCGGCGTCACTTG
>DASYSN010000324.1:0-3563 GCA_036003305.1 Thermoanaerobaculia bacterium | reverse complement strand
GCCCGCGCCACACGGGCCGGCTGAGAGCCGGCCCCTACACGGTCACTTCCAGAAGCGGACTTCGTAAATCGGCCGCCCCTCTTCCCGGTACTTCGCCTCGTAGTTGGTCCTCGGCGAATCTCCAGCCTGTGGAATGCGGCGCTGGGAGCGGAAGGCGGCCTCGATCAGCGGCGCGGCGGCTTCGAAGTACTCCCGGTGGTCGGTCACATAGATGCCGCCCCCGCCGTCCACCAGCACGCGCCGGAATTGCTCCAGCACCTCGGGACGGATGATCCGGCGCTTCTGGTCGCGCTTCCGCGGCCACGGGTCGGGGAAGTAGACGTGGATCTCGCGGATCGACGCGTCCGGGAGCATGTCGCGGACAACCAGAAAAGCGTCGTGATTGACCAGCCGCACGTTCGTGAGATGCCGCTTCTCCACGCGTTCATTGATGACACGGTGGTAGTGGAGCGACTTCTCGATGCCGATGTAGTTCAGACCGGGCTGCTCGATCGCGGATGAGATCAGGAACCGCCCCTTGCCCGATCCGATCTCGAGCACCACCGGATGGTCGTTCCCGAACAGCTCCGGCAGATCGAACCGGACGAATCCGGTCTCCCGAGGGTTGATCGCAATGTCAGCCATGAAAGATCACGCTGCAGCAGGTCAAAGCGCCCTCGGCTTTCGCGAACTCGTCCATCGGGATGTCGCCGGGATATATGACCGCGTCGCCGATCCGCAGCGCGTTCGCCTGTTCCGCCTCGATCAGCTCGAAGCCGGCGAAGTGTTCCCTATCGATCCACCGGGAGTTGATCAGCAGCGTCCGATCCGCGACCGCGGTCACGGCGCTCTTCAGATGGAGGCACTTCGTCACCGGCACGGCGACGACGCGCGCGAAGCGGCGCAGTTGCCGGATGCCCTCTTCGTTCGTGCGCGCCGAGAGGCCGGTGTAGAGCGTGTCGCCGAGGCGGAGAACGTCGCCGCCATCGAGCGTGCCGGGAGCTTCGATGAAGGCCAGCTCGCGGTACGCCTTCAGCGCCTCGGCCATCGAACGCGTTTCGCCGCGGCGCGACTCCGCGCCGGGACGCGTGATGATCGCGACCTGGTCCAGCACGACGGCCGTGTCCTCCACGAAAACCGAGTCCGGCATGTCCGGCTCCGGCGCGATGCGCTGCACGCGGCAGCCGAGGCGTTCGAGCGCGCGCTCGTACTCCTCATGCTGCGCGGCGGCGCGATCGACGTCGATCGGGACGCGTTCGAGATGCGACAACTCGCAATGGACGATGCTCGGCGGCACCGCCCGCGTGAGCGCGATGAGCATCCGGGAAGTGTATCTGTGTGGCGCCGGCAATCCTGCCGGCGTTACGCGCAGCCGCGCGCCTGGTCGCGATCGTCGGCGGCGCCGATGCAGATCCGGACCGCGCGGAGCAGGCGGCTCGGGATCACCGGCTTCGCGAGCGCGTCGCGGACGTCGGGGAAGAGGCGCCGGATCTCGGAGACGTCGACGCCGGTCACCACGATCGTGTTCGCCAGCGTCTGCGGCTGGGTGCACGCGAGGTGCTCCATGATGTCCATCCCGCTGATCTTCGGAAGCACGAGATCGAGGATGACCACGTCATAGGACTGCCGCGACAGATATCCGACGGCCGTCTCGCCGTCGGCAGCCCAGTCGACGTCGATCCCGCTCGAGGCGATCAGATCGACCAGGGCATGACGCGTTGCCGCATCATCTTCGACGACGAGTGCCTTGCGACGCATATACGTAACTGCTTATAGCAGCAAAAGTACAGCCACGGCAAGGACGGCAATCCATCACAGCAGGAATTTTGCGGCTGCTGCAATCGCCGTCCCGATGTTCTCAGTCTCAGTTACGCCGGAGCTCGCGCGCGGTTTCAAAGAGTGGTCACCATCCGGCAACCATTCGATGTGAATCCGCTTCGAGAGCTCGTAACTCTTTACGTCATCGCGAGTTCCGAACGGATCCCGCTCGCCCTGGAGGATCAGCGTACGCGTTTTCAGGGACTTCAGATGAGCGGTGCGCGTCTTCGCCGGCTGCCCCGGCGGATGAAACGGATAGCCGAAGCAGACGAGCGCCGCGACGTTCATCTCGTCGGCGACCATGCTCGCCATCCGCCCGCCCATCGACTTCCCGCCGATCGCAATCTCTTTCGGATCACCCTGCGACGCGATCGCTTCGCGCCACGCCTCGAGCAGCACCGGCTCGCGGTCCGGCGCGCCGCGCTTGCCGCCCGTCCGCCGCTTCGCCATGTACGGGAACTCGAAACGAACGACCCGGATCCCATGCTCCGCCAGCCCGCGCGCCACGCGCGTCATCCACGGCGTGTCCATCGCGCCTCCCGCGCCATGCGCGAAGAGAAACGTGCGCTTGGCCGACTTCGGGCCGTCCGTGAGAAAGTCCATTTCGCCTCGCCAGAATACAATCCCACCATGCGCCAGAAGTTGATCGCCGTCACGTTGCTGCTCCTGTCGACCACCCTCCTCGCCGCCCCGAAACCGGTCGCTCCCGACACCCTCGCCCACTCCTCCGCACTCTTCCTTGCGGGGCTCGCGAACGACGGGAAGCGGACGGTCACCTACCGCGCGATGGCGCGCAACACGCACTTCTTCCTCGAAGAGCCGGCCGGAGTGACCGTCTACGTGTACGACGGGAACGAGTACAAGAAAGAGGCGTTCCTGCGCGGGACGAAGCTGGAGCGGGCCGTAAAGAAATACTCGAAGTAGCTCGGCACAACTTGCGCACCTCTCGCCACGCGCATGGCGAGCATCAATCCTCCCACCCAGACCGGCTGGCGTCGCGACGTCGACCCGCCGGAGGCGATGATCACGCGCGAGTGGCTGGTCACCAACGGCATCGGCGGCTACGCGTCCGGCACCATCGGCGGCGCCTGTACGCGCCGATTCCACGGCATCCTCATCGCCGCCCTCCCCTCCCCGCACGGCCGCACGATGATGTTCAACCACCTCGAAGAGTGCATCACGATCGACGGCCGCGAGCTCCACCTGTCGGCCGACGAGCACGCGCACGGCCGCGCCATCCGCTATCCCGACGACGATTTTTTCGAGGAGTTCATCCTCGAGGAGGGCCTGCCCGTCTGGCGCTGGTCGAAGGAAGGCGTCCGGCTCGAGAAGCGGCTCGTCATGCCGCACCTGCAGAACACCACGTACCTCGTCTACCAACTCCTCGACGGACCTGAGAACGTCACGCTGACGCTCCGGCCGGCGATGCACTTCCGCCCGCACGAAGGACTCCTCACGCGCAAGGACCATCCCCGCTGGAAGGTCTCACGCGGCGAAGACGGCATCGAGATCCACGAGAATCCCGACTTCCCGCCGCTCCGCCTCCAGCTCCTCGGCCGGAACGCGCAGCTCCACAGCGACGAGCGCGAGATCGAGCACGTCCTCTATCGCATCGAGAAGAGCCGCGGCTACGACAACGAAGGGCCGCTCTGGAGTCCCGGCACGATCACCATCGAGCTCGGGCGCGGCGAGACCGCCGGCTTCATCGCGTCGACCGAGCGGTGGGAGATCGCGAAGGCGCTGAGCGTCGAAGAGGCGTTCGACGC
>DASYSN010000323.1:0-11438 GCA_036003305.1 Thermoanaerobaculia bacterium | reverse complement strand
TCCAGCGGGCGGTGGAGATCGAGCATCGTGCGGTTCGCGACGGCGTCGTGGCCGATGAGCACCGACCGCTTGAGGATCTTCTTCGCCACCATGTCCGCGGGCCAGCCGACGAAGGAGTCGACGACGAAGCGCTCGCCGTTGGACGCCGAGATGGCGCTGCGCGAGGTTCCGAGGTCAATGCCTACGTGGAGAATGTCCGCCATTTTCAAGTCCCTTCTTTCGCATATTTCGTGATGCCCTGAAACAGCGCGCCGGCGATCTGCTGCCGGTATTCGGCGCGCTGGAGCATGGCGACCTCGCTCGCGTTCGACATACAGCCGACTTCCGCGAGAATGGCCGGCATCTCCGTCGCGACGAGCACGATGAACGGCGCGCGCTTGACGCCCCAGTTCTCGAGTCCGCGATCGTTCGTCTTCAGGTTCGTGAAGAGCTGCTGCTGGACGGCGGCGGCGAGGCGCTGCGACTCGTCGCGGCGCGCGTCGGCGTAGATGCCGTCGAGCAGTTTTCGCAGGTCGGCAACTGAATAACCGGAGACGCGGTTCTCGTCCGCGGCGAGTTTCGTGAGCGTTGGGTCTTTCGTCGGGCCGAGGTAGTACGTCTCGACGCCGTGCTCGCTCGTGTGCTGCTCGATCGAGTTCACGTGGATCGAGACGAAGATATCGCTGTCGGACTGGTTCGCGAGGCGCGCGCGCTCGCGGAGTGGGATCAGCCGGTCGTCGGTACGGGTCGTGACGACCTCGAATCCGTTCTTCTCGAGGAGCGCTGAGAGCCGGCGCGCGATGTCGAGCGTGACGTCTTTCTCGCTGAGCAGGGCGGGGGAAGTGGTGCCGGGATCGTTGCCGCCGTGCCCCGCGTCGATCACGACGCGATGCACGGAGAGCGGAAGCGCCATCATGCTCATCCCGCTTGGGTCGATCACGGACGCCTGGGCTGCCGGCCGCCGCGTACGGTTGATGACGATCTTTGCGGGAACGATCGTGTCGTGCGCCGGGGTCGGGTTCGAGGCGAGGTACGTCGACCCGGCGAGCAGTAAGAAAAGGATGAACAGCGGCGTCCGCTTCAACCAGATCCGGAATGCCCGGTTCGTCCGGCGGACAGAGCGCGGCGGAAGGCCTCGAATCGTGTCGAGGTTTTCAGCGAAAGCCTGCTCGAGCAAGCGACGCTTCACCCGGTCCATCCGCTCGGTCATGGTGCCGCGGTGATTGTACCTGTGCACAGTGCACAGCGCACTGTGCACAGGGAGGTCGGGCTACGACTTCGGCATCTCGAAGATCTTGTCGTCCACCTTCGCGTTCGGGTGAATTTCGCTGAAATGGCGGGTGGAGCTGAGAAATGGATTGGCCGACTCGAGGTCGATCGTGTACGGAAGTTTGAATCCGCCCACGTCGCGATAGTCCGAGTAGTCGAGCTGGGTCGGCAGGTCGCCGACCGGCAGAGACTTGAGGAGTACGCGCCGCACGAGCAGTCCGTTTTCGGCATCGAAGTAGAGCCGCTGGCGGACCTTCGGTGCGATGCTGCTCTGGAGTACGTACACCTCGCGATCGTTGATCTTGTCCTTCCGGACGACACGCGCGTCCGCCGGCACGTCCTCGGGCGTCACGAACTGCAGCGCGTGATTCTGTTCCTCCAGTTCTTCGCGCTGCTCCGGGCTCATCGCGCGCGTCCCGTTCTGCTTGTTGGAGGACCAGCCGCCCGTGGTCGTCAGCACCATCGTCGCCGCCGGAGTCGACGAGCGCATCTGTCCGTCTTTCCGGGAGACCTCGATCTCCGACTCACCGTTCGCCGTTTTGCGGGTTCCCTTCATCGTGATGGTCGAGAGCGCGCTCTTGTCGGTCTTCCCGAACGCCGCCGCATATTTCGCGACGATCTCATCGCGCGTCGGCAGGGTCGGCCGCTTCCGTTCCGGCGTCGGGAACACGGGAACCGCCTGCGGGAGAGAGACGAGGCCCACGGGACTCGTCGAGCCGCGATGGCAGGTGTTGCAGGTGACGACCAGCCGTTTGTTGAAGAATTTGTCGTTAGTGTCGAGGACGATCCGGATCATCTCGCGCGCCTGCTTCTTCTCCGATTTCGCATCGGACGCGAAGTCGATGTCCTTCTCCTTCCGCTCATGGCAGTAGTCGCAGCCGACGCCGAGTGACGCGCGCATCACGTCCATCGCGTCGCCGAGCTGTCCCGGCGTGAGGTCCTTCAGCACCTGTACATTCTTGAATCCCTGCTCCTGCCCGAATACCTGCGACGCTCCGAGAAGCAGCGCGACGATCACTGAGAGACGTTTCATCCGGGGTGCTCCTTTCGTGGACCGGAATCGTAAACGGTTGAGCAAGAAGGCCGTGTCACTTTCCTGACACGTGACGTGCATGGGTTCCGGGCGTGGCTGAAGACATGGAGCTGCGGATCCCGTTCGGGACACTGGTCAAGGTCGCGCTGTTCGCGCTTCTGGTGGCGATCGCGATCAAGCTCTGGCCGGTCATTCTGATGGTGATCGTCGCCGTGCTGATCGCGGTGCTGCTGCATCCGGTCGTCGTTTGGCTGCAGCGGCATCGCGTCCATCGCGGCCTCGCGATCGGCCTCGTCGCCATTGCGATGTTCGCGCTGCTGGGTGCATTTCTCTTCTGGGTCGTGCCGCTGATGCTGACGCAGATCGCCGACTTCGCGAAGCAGTTGCCGGCGGTCGTCGGACGCCTCGGGAAATTCGCGCCGCGCCTGACGACGTCCTTCACCGCCCCGACGACGGCGCAGATGCAGAAGGTCGCGATACGCGGCCTCGTCGGCGTTCGTTACGCGGTGAGCGGACTCACGATCGTCATCCTGATCCTCGTGATCTCGCTCTATCTTCTCAATGAGGGAGCGAAGGTCTATGAGTGGCTGATCGCGTTCGCGTCGCCTGAGAACCGGACGAAGCTGCGGCAGACGGGAGACGACGTCTGTCCGATCATCTTTGCCTACATGCGCGGGCAGGCGATCACCTGCTGCCTGTGCGGCGGCGTGGCGCTGGTCACCTGTCTCTCGCTGCACATTCAGGCGGCGGTCGTCCTTGCGGTGCTCGCCTTTCTCTGCGATCTGGTGCCGGTGGTCGGAACGATCGTCATGACGATCCCCGCGGTGTCGCTCGCGCTCCTCTCCGCGCCATGGAAAGCGATCGTCGTGCTGATCGTCTACGTCGCCTATCACCTGACGGAGAGCTACTGGATCATTCCGCGCGTTTACGGCCACGAAATGCGGCTCTCGACATTGACCGTCCTGCTCGCGGTGACGGTCGGCGGCGTGCTGCAGGGCGCGGTCGGCGCGGTGCTCATTCTGCCGTTCGTGGCGGCGTATCCGGTGATCGAGCGTATCTGGCTCGCACACCGCCTGCAACGCGATACGCTGGCGCGCCATCGCCGCATCGGCGCCGCGGAATGAGGCGGCATCCCCCTCGGTTCGGCGTGTAGAATTCGGCGCTTTCACGCCTACTGCGAAGGAGTTTTCATGACCGCCACCCTCGAGATCACCCACACGTTCGACGCCACGCGTGCGGCCGGCCGCGAGCCGTTCAAGGTCCGCGACCTCGCGCTCGCCGAGCTCGGACGCTCGGAGATTCGCCTCGCCGAGCATGAGATGCCGGGACTCATGGCCGTGCGCCAAAAGTACGCCGCATCGAAGCCGCTCGCCGGAGCGAAGGTGATGGGCTCACTGCACATGACGGTGCAGACGGCCGTGCTCATCGAGACGCTGCACATCCTCGGTGCCGACGTGCGCTGGGTGTCGTGCAATATCTTCTCGACGCAGGATCACGCCGCGGCGGCGGTCGTCGTCGGGCGCCCCGAGACGGGCGGCACGATCGAGAACCCGCGCGGCATCCCGGTCTATGCGTGGAAAGGCGAGACGCTGGAGGAGTACTGGTGGTGTACCTCCGAGGCGCTCTTGTGGCCCGACGGCAGCGGCCCGACGCTCATTGTCGACGATGGCGGCGACGCCACACTGCTCGTCCACAAGGGCGTGGAGTTCGAAGGAAAGGGCCACGTTCCCGAGTTCAATCCGGCGGACGATCCGGAAGAGTGGGGCGTGATCCTCGACCTGCTCCGCCGCGAGATCGCGCGCGACCCGAAACGGTTCACGCGCATCGCCGCGGATATCCGCGGAGTCTCTGAAGAGACGACCACCGGCGTGCATCGCTTGTATCAAATGCAGGAATCCGGCGACCTGCTCTTCCCGGCCATCAACGTCAATGACTCGGTCACGAAGTCGAAATTCGACAATATCTATGGCTGCCGCCACTCGGTCATTGACGGCCTCAATCGCGCCACCGACGTGATGATCGCCGGGAAGCTCGCGGTCGTCTGCGGTTACGGCGAGGTCGGCAAGGGATGCGCCCAGGCGCTGCGCGGACAGGGAGCGCGCGTCGTCGTCACCGAAATCGACCCGATCTGCGCATTGCAGGCGTCGATGGAAGGGTTCGAAGTCAGGACCCTCGACAGCGTCGTCGCCAAGGCGGACATTTTCATCACCGCCACCGGCAACAAGGACATCATCACCGCCGCGCACATGGCGCAGATGAAGCACAACGCGATCGTCGGCAACATCGGCCATTTCGACAACGAGATCGACATGGCCGGCCTCAAGAAAACCGCGGGCATTCGCAGGATCAACATCAAGCCGCAATATGACGAGTGGGTCTTCGCCGACGGCCACAGCGTGCTGATCCTCGCCGAAGGCCGCCTCATGAACCTCGGCTGCGCGACGGGCCATCCGTCGTTTGTCATGTCGGCCTCGTTCACGAACCAGGTGCTTGCGCAGCTCGCGCTCTGGCAGAACAAGGGCGAGTACGAGAAACAGGTCTATGTCCTGCCGAAAAAGCTCGACGAGGAAGTGGCGCGCCTCCACCTGCAGCACCTCAGCGTGGAGCTGACGACCCTCACTCCGGAGCAGTCGAAATACCTCGGCGTAGCGCCCGAAGGGCCTTACAAACCGGATCATTACCGCTATTGACCTGTTTTTTCTATTGATTTTCCTCTGCTTTCTGCACAATCATTTGTGCGTTAGGAGGGGTGAACGTGCCAAGACCAACTTCGAATCCGCCAACAACTTACTCACACGGACAGGCCAGTTATGTTCTGGATCGTCTAATTTCCGATCGCCGCATTTCCCCGGGTGAAGTCGCGCGCTACATCAATGACATGCAGCGCGAGATCAATGACCTGGAGCGCCGTCTCGAGCAGCTCCGTGCCGCCACCATGAGCGGTGGCGCGGTCAGTGAGATGGGAGGCGCGGGCAAGACGCAGCGTCGCCGCGGCCGCCCGCCCGGATCGGCGAATCGTGGACCGGGCCGTCCGCCGGGACGTCCGGGACGCCCGCCGGGACGTCCGCCCGCAGCGGCATCCGCCGCATCTGCTGCCCCCGCGGGCCGTCGCCGCCGCTCGGCCATTACGGCGGAGCAGCTCGCGTCGCGTCAGCTTCAGGGCCGCTATCTCGGCCTGATCCGCCAGATCCCCGCGAACAAGCGCGCTCCATTTCAGCGCACCGCGAAGGAAAAGGGCCGCGAAGCCGCCATCCGCGAGATGCAGGGCGTTCTTGGGAAGTAGTCGACTCCAACGCCACAACGAGAAGGGCGCACGCGAGTGCGCCCTTTTTCTTTTATTGCGGCGTGACCAGCGTCACGTGGTTTGTCGTGTTATTCGTCGCTGAGACGAACGCCCAATAGCGGCTGCCGGGAGTCATCGGCGTGACCTCGACACGGACCGCGGCGTCCTTTGCAAGGAGTACCGGCCCGAAGTTGATCTCAATCGGATGTTCGGCATAGGACGGCGTGACGCGGAAGGGGCCGTCGTCGAAGGCAACAGCGGTCAGCGTCACCTCTTCCAGCGGCTGCGTTTGCGGAGTCTCAGCTTGGGAAAAGACTCGAACCCGGAACTGTGCCGGTGCCCCTGAGATCTCGTATACCCGCAACAACAGCCGGTTGTTCAGCAGCGGAATGTTCGTGAGCGTCGCGGGCGCCGTCAGAAGATTGCGCTCCCGAACGACCGGGACCTCGGTCCCGGAATCGACGACGATACCGGAGTCGTCGACGACGCGCAGGTTGATGGCGGCGTCGTTCGAGGCGGCGCGGTTCAGGTAAATGATCCGACCCGGCTCCGGGAAAGCTCCGAATATCGAAGACGGGAGATTGTGCAGCGACTGTCCGGGCGCCAAAGAGGTGGACGTCGGAAAAGGAGCCGCACAGAAGCCGGGCGGCAGCGCGCAAAACCACGGTGCGATTGCGAGCGGCTGAACGCCGGTGTTCTCGACCCAGAAATCGGTCCGCCAGAGTGCGCCGTGCTGGCCGGGCGTGGTGCTGTCGATGTAGACCGGAATGAGCAAAGGCTCCCAAGCCGAGGTATCGGACTGCGCCAGGGCGGCGCCCGCAACGAGCGACAGAGCGAAAGAGGCGATGAGTAGGCGGTTCAAGGTTCCTCCTGTCGCATTCTGAAACGGAACGACGCGTTCAGGCGTTTGGCGGTTTTCCGATTCGCTACACTTCCGCGCCGCATGCGCCGCCTCCTTCTCGCCGTTCTGTTCGCCTGCACGTGCCCGCTTTTCGCGCGGACGAAAATCGTCCTGCTGCATTTCTCCGACTATCACTCGCACGCGCTGCCGTTCTACAGCGAAGACCGCGTTGACCAGGGAGGTATCGCCCGCGCGATCGGGTACATGAAACGGGCGCGGAGCGTCGGCGACGCGATCGTCCTCAGTGGCGGCGACATGATCAACAAAGGGTCGCCCGCGTGGTCGGACAAGTACCGGTGCGCCGAGTGGCCGTGGCTGAACGGCGTCGTCGATGCGATGGCCCTCGGGAACCACGATTTCGATTACGGCCTCGACGTCTTCAACGACTGCCGCAAGGAGATTCGCTATCCGATCGTCAGCGCGAACACGGCGGGATTCGACGGATCGACCGTCATTGTCCGTAAAGGAATCCGCATCGGCGTCTTCGCGATCGCCGGAAGCGACTTCGGCTCGCTGACGAAGGGGATGACGTTCATCGATCGAATCGAAGCGGCCCGAAAGGTCGTCGCCGACCTGCGCAAACGCGCCGACGTCGTCGTCATGATCGGCCACGAATACAAAGCCGACGATTACGAGCTGGCGCGCACCGTTCCCGGCATCGACGTCATCTTCGGCACGCACGGCCATTTGAAACAGGAGCTGACGCGGATTCCCGATACGAACACCTGGTTCATCTCGCCGGGACAGTACCTGACATACATCAGCCGCGTGACGCTGACGATGGATGGCAAGAAGTTGGCGGGCGTCGCCGGTCAGCTCGTACCCGTCGACCGCCGCATGAAGGCCGATCGCGTGGCCGCGAAACGGGTTGCAGCGATGGAGCGCGATCTCGAGACGGATCCGCAATACGCGCCGCTGTTCGAGCCGATCGGCAAGCTCGCCAAGCCCCTCACGCTCGAGGAGCTCGGCGCGAAGACCGTTGCGCTGATGAAGGACGCCGTGCATGCGGACGTCGCCCTCTCGACCGCCAGCAGCTTCCGCCAGCCGCTGCCGCCGGGGACGATCACGATGGAGATGCTCCGCGCCGCGATGCCGTACGACAACGAGATCGTCGTCGCGACCCTGACGAAGGAGCAGCTCGACGCGCTGCTTGCGTTCAAGGGCGAAGCGCTCCGTGTGGCGCCGGCAATCCTGCCGGCGACTCAAACTTTTCGCGTTGCGACCACCGAGTACCTGGCCAACGTCAGCGTCTACAAGCGCTTCTTCACGGCAGGCGTGGAGAAGAGCGGTCTTCGCGTTCGTGACGAAGTCCGCAAATGGATCACGACCAACCCTTCTCCCTAGCGACGCTATCCGTACACTTTCCCTTCGTCGCGGCGATATCCGAAATACGCCAGCGCGAGGAAGATGATCGTCGTGATCACGAGAGCGATCACGTGCATCGCCGTCTCGCCCCTTTTCGCGGCGCCGATCGACGCGAGCGCCAGTTGCGAGAGGTGGAACGCCGGGAGCGCGAGCGCGATCTTCTGGATGAACTTCGGCAGTGCGAACATCGGAATCCAGAGTCCCGAGAGGAACGACATCGGCATGAAGACGAGGTTCACGATCGGCGCGGCGGACGTCGGTCCCGCGAGATATCCGATCGCCAGGCCGAGCGCCGAGAACGTCACCGCGCCGCTCATCAGGATGCCGAACATCGACGCCGCGGCGCCGAACGGCATCGTCACGCCGCCCATGGTGTAGCCGAGGATGTACAGCAGCGTGACGACCGTCGCGCTGAAGATCACCGCCATCGCCATCTTCGCGACGAAGTACGCGCGGATCCGCATCGGAGACGTTCGCTTCACCTCCAGCCAGCCGTAGCCGCGCTCCATCGCCACGGTCACGGCGAACCCGAACAGCGACGCTCCCATGACGCCGAACGTGCCGTAGGTCGCGAGGAAATACTTCGCGAGCGTCACGCCGCCGTGGGGCTGCTGCTGCCGCCCGAACGCGATCCCGAAGAAGATGTAGAAGATCGTCGGAAATGCGATCGTCGGGACGACGTAGGCTGGCGTCCGCAGGACCTTGAGGAATTCGTACTTGATCTCGAGCAGATAGCTACGGAGGTTCATCGTCCACTCCCTGTGAGCGCCAGGAACGCCTCTTCGAGGCCGGCGCTGGTGATTTCGAGGTTGGAAAGAGCGGGGTCGCGCGCGAGCAGCTCGCGGACGACGACGTCGCTCGCGGGCGTGCCGATCACGAGGGCGTCGTCGTCGGCGTTCGCGGTCGTCACGAACGGGATTGCCCGGACCGCGTCGACGGTCAGCTCCGTTCGGCATCGAATGCGCTTGCCGGCAGCCCGCTGTTTGATCTGTGCCGGCGTCCCCTCGGCGATGATCGTCCCGCGATCGATCACGATGACGCGGTCGGCCAGCGCATCGGCTTCCTCGAGATAATGCGTCGTGAGGAGGACCGACTTTCCGCGGCCGAGGAGCACGCGGATCTGCGCCCACATTCCGCGCCGCGCCTCGATGTCGAGGCCCACCGTCGGCTCATCGAGGATCAGCAGGTCGGGATCGCCGCAGATCGCGAGCGCGAATAGAAGCCGCTGGCGCTGTCCGCCCGACAAGTCGGCGAACTTGCGCTCCTCGACTCCGCGGAGGCCGGCGGCATCGATCACGTCGCGGTACGGCATCGGCTTCGGGTAGTACGAGGAAAAGAGGCCGATGTGCTCGCGGACGCGCAGCGTCTCCGGAACTCGTGCGATCTGCAGCATCGCACCGGTGCGCATCCGATTCGCCGCCTCGCGCGGATTGGCGCCGAACACGCGCGCCACGCCGCTGCCGGGCGAGAGAAGGCCGAGTGGGAGCTTGACGGCCGTGGTCTTTCCGGCGCCGTTCGGGCCGAGCAGGGCCACGAGCTCGCCCGGCTCGATCGTGAGAGAGACGTCGCTGAGAGCGACGATGCTTCCGTAGGTTTTCGATACGCCGGCGAGCCTCGCGGGAGTTGTGTTGTTCATGCCCTACACGATCGGCCATCGGATGTCAGTAGGGGAGTGCCGGTTGTCAGAGTGACGAGCATGACTTCTGTCATGTGTCGGAGCTTGATACGATCCGTCTATGACGTGGATCGGGAGTTTCTACCGCTCTGCCATCGGCAAGAAGGCGGTCATGGCCGTGACCGGCGTGCTGATGTTCGGCTGGATCGTCGGCCACATGCTCGGCAACCTGAAGATCTTCCTCGGCGCCGAGCATCTGAACACCTACGCCGCCTGGCTGCGGACGATGGGCGCGCCGGCGATGCCGAACAGCGCGCTGCTCTGGGTCGTCCGGGTGGTGATGTTCGTGGCGATCTGGCTACACATCCAGGCGGCCACCGAACTGACGCTGATGAACCGCGCCGCGCGGCCGTCGGCGTATCGCGTGCGCGACTACGAGGCCGCTTCGTACGCCGCGCGGACGATGCGCTGGGGCGGCGTCATCATCCTGCTGTTCATCATCTACCACCTGATGCACCTCACGTTCGGCGTGCACGTGACGCCGTCGGACGTGCAGTTCATCGAAGGGGACGTCTACCACAACGTCGTCGCCGGTTTTCAGGTGTGGTGGATCGCGGCGATCTACATCGTCGCCAACCTCGCGCTCGGCCTGCACCTCTACCACGGCCTCTGGGCGATGTTCAACTCCCTCGGGCTGAATCACCAGCGCTTCAATCTCTGGCGCCGCTATTTCGCCGTTGCGTTCGCCGTGATCATCACGGTGGGCAACATCTCGATGCCGGTGGCGGTGCTCGCCGGAATCCTTCACTAGGACGATTTGATGGAACTCGACAGCAAGATTCCTCACGGACCGCTGGCGCAGAAGTGGGAGTACGCGAAGTCCCACTACAAGCTGGTCAACCCGGCGAACAAGCGGAAGTACGACGTCATCGTGGTCGGTGCCGGACTCGCGGGCGCCTCGGCCGCGGCAACACTCGGCGAGCTCGGATATCGCGTGAAGTGCTTCGTCTACCACGACTCGCCGCGGCGCGCGCACTCGATCGCGGCGCAGGGCGGCATCAACGCGGCGAAGAATTACCAGAACGACGGCGACTCGATCTTCCGCCTCTTCTACGACACCATCAAAGGCGGCGACTACCGTTCGCGCGAAGCGAACGTCCATCGCCTCGCCGAGCTCTCGGTCGACATCATCGACCAGGCGGTCGCGCAGGGGGTGCCGTTCGCGCGCGAATACGGCGGTCTGCTCGAGAACCGCTCATTCGGCGGCGTGCAAGTCTCGCGTACGTTCTACGCGCGCGGCCAGACCGGGCAGCAGCTCCTCCTCGGCGCCTTCCAGTCGCTGGAGCGGCAGATCGCGCTCGGCAACGTGACGATGTTCAATCGCTACGAGATGCTCGACGTGGTTCTGGTCGACGGACAGGCGAAGGGCATCGTGACCCGGAACCTGAACAACGGCCGCATCGAGTCGCACGCCGGCGATGCCGTCGTCCTCGGCACCGGCGGTTACGTCAACGTCTTCTATCTGTCGACCAACGCCAAGGCGTCGAACGCGACGGCGATCTGGCGCGCGTACAAGCGCGGCGCCTGCTTCGCCAACCCCTGCTACACGCAGATCCATCCGACGTGCATTCCGCAGACGGGCGACTTCCAGTCGAAGCTGACGCTGATGTCGGAGTCGCTCCGCAACGACGGCCGCATCTGGGTCCCGAAGGCGAAAGGCGACAAGCGTCCGCCGAACGAGATCCCGGAGAGCGAGCGCGATTACTACCTGGAGCGGAAGTACCCGAGCTTCGGCAATCTCGCGCCGCGCGACATCGCCTCACGCGCCGCCAAGGAGGCGTGCGATGAAGGGCGCGGCATCGGCGCGAGCGGCCGCGGCGTCTATCTCGACTTCGCCGACGCCATCAAGCGCCTCGGCAAGAAGGTCATCGAGGAGCGCTACGGCAACCTGTTCGAGATGTACCACGACATCACGGCCGAGGATCCGTATGAG
>DASYSN010000322.1:0-2091 GCA_036003305.1 Thermoanaerobaculia bacterium | reverse complement strand
CTGCAGTTCCCGTGGAGCTTCCGCAACACGCCGGAGGCGCGCGTGAAGCTGGTCGATCTCTTCGGCGCGTTTCGCGATTACCCGAAGGCGCTCGAAGTGCGCCACGCTTCGTTCCAGAACGACGACTTCTTCGCCTTCCTCGACGAGCAGGACGTGGCGTGGGTGAACGTCGATCAGCCGCTCTTCGCCGACTCGGTCAAGCCGGCCGAAACCGTCACCGGCCCGCTGGCGTACGTTCGGCTCCATGGCCGCAACTATGAGAAGTGGTTCGCCCACGCCGAGTCGTGGGAGCGCTACAACTACCCCTACTCTCGCGAAGAGCTGGAGCCGTGGGCGGGCCGCATCGCGAACATGGCGAAGAGCAAGGACGCGTACGCGATCACGAACAACCACTTCCGCGGCCAGGCGATCGCCAACGCCGGCGATCTGAAGGAAGCGCTCGGAATGAGTGGCGAAGTGCCGCCGGGTGTGCGAGAACTCTATCCGTAGCCGCGTAGCGGCGGAGGGTAAAGCACGGATGAGAAAGAAACGCGTCGTCGGCACGGCCGGCCACATCGATCACGGGAAGACGTCGCTCGTCCGCGCGCTCACCGGCGTCGATACCGACCGTCTTCCGGAAGAGAAGCGGCGCGGGATCACGATCGACCTCGGGTTCGCGTCGCTGTTCACGGACGATTACCAGATCGGCTTCATCGACGTGCCGGGACACGAGCGGTTCGTGAAGAACATGCTCGCGGGCGTCGGTGGGATCGACTCGGCGCTCCTGGTCGTCGCGGCCGACGAGTCGATCAAGCCGCAGACGCGCGAGCACTTCGCGATCTGCCGCCTGCTCGAGATCCCGACCGGCGTCGTCGCGATCACGAAGAGCGATCTCGCCGATCCCGACATCGTCGACCTCGTGCGGCTCGAAATCGAGGAGCTCGTCGCCGGGTCGTTCCTGGAAGGGAAGCCGATCGTCCCGTGCAGCAGCACCACCGGCGCCGGGATCGACGACGTGAAGCGCGCGATCATCGCGTCGGTCGCGGCCGTCCACGACCGCGACGCGACGACGCGCGTATTCCGCCTCCCGATCGACCGTGTGTTCACGATGAAAGGCTTCGGATCCGTCATCACAGGAACGACGTACTCCGGCCGCATCGACAGCGAGCGCGAAGTGGAGGTCCTTCCCGGCGCCGATCGCAGCCGCGCGCGCGCGATTCAGGTCCACGGCGAGCCGCGCGATTTCGCGTCCGCCGGCGAGCGGACGTCGGTGAACCTGGCGGACATCCCACTCGAGCAGCTGCACCGTGGGCAGCAACTCGTGCCGCCGGGGACGCTGCGTCCGTCGCAGATCATCACGGCACGCCTCGACCTCCTCACTGACTCCAAGGCGCTAAAAGAACAGACGCGCATCCGCTTCCACCACCTCGCGTCCGAGCTGCTAGGCAACATCCGTTTCGTGGACGAGACGGAAGGCGAGCTGGCGCCCGGCGGCAGCGCCTACGTGCAGATCCGGCTCGAGTCGCCGGTCGTCGCGGTGGCCGGCGATCGATTCGTCATCCGCCGCTACTCGCCGGCGTTCACGATCGGCGGAGGCGTCATTCTCGACGCGCACTTGCCGAAGCTGAGCCGCAACACGCGGCCGGAGATCCTGCAGACGCTGGAGCGCGGCTCGCTGATCGAGCGCGTCGAGTTGATGGCGAAGCTCGCCGGAATGCGCGGCCTGACGATCGAAGAGGTGCAGGCGCGGAGCGGGATCGTGAAGACCACGCTCGCGAAAGAGCTGAAGGCGCTGCCGCACCTCGCGAAGTTCGCCGACGGCAAGTGGATTCACGACGACGTGGTAGTCGAATTCCGCCGCCGCGCGATCGAGTTCCTCGACCGCTACTTCAAGACGAACAAGGTCGCGGTGAGCGTCCCGAAAGGCGAGTTCGTGCAGAAGCTCTTTCCGCACGACGCCGACGCGGCGCTGATCAACTTTCTGCTGCAGGACCTCGTGCGCGAGAAGATCGTCGCCATTCAGGGCGACGCGCTCGAGATCCCCGGCCGCTCGAAGACCCTCGGCGGCGCCGAGGGGGAGATGGCGCGCGCGATCGAAACGAAATACGCGAC
>DASYSN010000321.1:0-5784 GCA_036003305.1 Thermoanaerobaculia bacterium | reverse complement strand
CCAAAGAAACCGTCGCCCTAGTTCCGCTGGAGGGGCGGACGCCTCGTCCGCCCGCCCGCCGCGCCGGCGAGGCCGCCGGCGCTCCACTGAGAACGCCGCGCGCTACATGGTGTGGCGCGCTATACCGCGATCTCGAACCGGCCGACCTTCGCGTGTGAGTCGACGACCATCCTCGTCGAAGCATTACGGGGCGGCGAAGAGGATTGCGGCGATCATGCTCTCGTGTGGCGCAGGCTTTCTAGCCAGCGGCCCGCGTGTTTGAGCGCAGGCTAGAAAGCCTGCGCCACACGGAAGACATCCTGTCCGAACGCATGTACCCGTCGGGATGCTTCTCGACGATGATCTTTACCGGCTTCATCGTCGAGATTGTAGCCCTACCCCACCTGAACCGTCGGGACGTGCTCCTCGTGCGACGGCGGTTCCGGTTGCGCCAGGGGGCGCGATTCGCGGCCCTGGCGCTCGGTGGTCTTCTGCTCAGCGGCGCTGGCGGGGAGGAGGGCGATCGTGAGGACGTCTTCGACGTGCTCGACGAAGTAGAACTGCATGTCGCGCTTGATCGGCTCGGGGACGTCGACGAGGTCGCGTTCGTTGAGCTTCGGGAGGATGACCGTGTTTATCTTCGCGGCGCGGGCGGCGAGGACCTTCTCCTTGACGCCGCCGATCGGCAGCACGTCGCCGCGCAACGTCACCTCGCCGGTCATCGCGACGTTGCGCTTGACCGGACGTCCGGTGAGGACGCTGATGATCGCTGACGTGATCGTGATGCCGGCGGACGGTCCGTCTTTCGGGATCGCGCCCGCGGGGACGTGAATGTGGATGTCGTGCGTGTCGAAGTAGTCGGGCGGGATGCCGTTCTCGTCGGCGTGCGCGCGCGCATACGTGAGCGCCGCCTGCGCCGATTCCTTCATGACGTCGCCGAGCTGGCCGGTGAGTGACAGCTTCCCTTTGCCGCGCACGGCCGTCACCTCGATGAAGAGGATGTCGCCGCCGACCGCCGTCCACGCGAGGCCTGTCGCCACGCCCACCTGATCGCGCTCGAGCAGCTCCTCGGCGAAGTGCTTCATCGGCCCGAGGTACTTGTCGACGTTCGTTTCGGTGATGCGGTACTGCTCCTGCGTCTTTCCTTCCGCGACCGTGACCGCGATCTTGCGGCAGATCGTGCCGATCTCGCGCTCCATGTTGCGGAGGCCCGCTTCCTTCGTGTAGCCGGCGATCACCTTCGTGATCCCGCTGTCGGTCCAGACCACCGGGACGTCCTTGATCCCGTTCTCCTCCATCTGCTTCGGGATGATGTGCTGCTTGGCGATCATCAGCTTCTCCTCGTCCGTGTAGCCGGAGAGGCGGATGACCTCCATGCGGTCGAGGAACGCGGGCTGGATGGTGTCGAGGACGTTCGCCGTCACGATGAACATGACGTTCGAGAGGTCGTACGCGACGCCGAGGTAGTGATCGCGGAACGAGAAGTTCTGTTCGGGGTCGAGGACCTCGAGCAACGCGGACGACGGATCGCCGCGATAGTCGGCGCCGATCTTGTCGACCTCGTCGAGCATGAAGACCGGATTCGACGTCTGCGCCTGGTTGATGCCCTGGATGATGCGCCCGGGGAGCGCGCCGACATACGTGCGGCGGTGCCCGCGGATTTCCGCTTCATCGCGCACGCCGCCGAGCGAGATGCGAACGAACTTGCGGTCGAGCGCGCGCGCGATCGAGCGGCCGAGCGACGTCTTGCCGACGCCCGGAGGTCCGACGAAGCAGAGGATCGGCCCCTTCATCTTCGTCCCGCGCAGCTTGCGGACCGCGAGGTACTCGAGGATGCGCTCTTTGATCTTCTCGAGATCGTAGTGGTCCTCGTCGAGGACGCCGCGCGCGCGGGTGAGGTCGTGGTTGTCCGCGGACATCACGCCCCACGGCAGGCCGGTCATCCAGTCGAGGTATGTGCGGATGATCGAGGTCTCGGCGGAGTCGGGATGCGAGCGTTCGAGACGCTTGATCTGCTTCTCGATCTCTTCCCGCGACTCCGGCGGGATCATCTTCTCTTCGATTTTCTTCCGGTAGTTCTCGACTTCCTCGGCGACGTCCTCGCCCTCGCCGAGCTCCGACTGGATCGCCTTCATCTGCTGGCGGAGGAAGTACTCGCGCTGCGACTTGTTCATCTCGCCCTGCGCGGCCGAGGAGATCTCCTGCTGCATCGTCAGGAGGTTGATCTCGCGCGTCAGCAGCTCGTTGACCTTCTTGAGCCGCTCCAGCGGATCGATGGTTTCGAGGATGCCCTGCGCTTCCTCGAGTTTGAGGTCGAGGTTGGATGCGGCGAGGTCGGTGAGCCGCGCCGGATCGTCGAGGTTCGCGGCGATCACCATGACCTCGGGGCTGATGTTCTTGCCGAGGGACACGGCGCGGTCGAGGTTCTGTTTGACGGCCCGGATCAGCGCTTCGACTTCGAGGCCACGGTCTTTCGCGACCGGCTCTTCGATCCGCGTGATTTTCGCCTTGAAGAACGGCGCGGTCTGGATGAAGTAGTCGACGCGGGCGCGGGAGAGGCCCTGCACGAGGATGCGGATGCGGCCGTCGGGGAGCTTGAGCATCCGCATGATGATCGCGACGGTGCCGACGCGATAGAGGTCCTCTTCGCCGGGGTCTTCGTTCTGGAAGTCCTTCTGCGCCGTCAGCATGATCACGCGGTTCTCGGCCAGCGCCTGGTCGACCGCGTTGATCGACTTCTCTCGCGACACCGACAGCGGCACGATGATGAACGGGAAGATGACGAGATCCTTCAGCGGCAGGACCGGAAGGACGTCGGGGATTTTGATTGCTTCTTCTTTCGCGGTTTCGTTCGCGTCAGTCATTGCGACCTCTTAATGCCGGGGCGAAGGCAAGCCGGCTCTTCTGCAATGCGTATTCCCACTACTTGAGCTGGTGCAACTCCTTTACGAAAGCGTCGACATCTTCAAAGTTCCGGTACACGGATGCGAATCGGACGTAAGCGACCGGGTCGAGATCGCGGAGCTGCGACATCACCATCGACCCGATGCGTTGTGACGAGATCTCGCGCTCGCCGGCGTCGTTGATCGCCCCTTCGACCGAGTCGGCGAGGCGTTCCAGCGCGTCCTGCGACACCGGCCGCTTGCGGCACGCGATCTGGAGGCCGCGCATCAGTTTGTCGCGGTCGAACGATTCGCGCCGCTCGTCGCGTTTCACGACGAAGAGCGGGAGCGACTCGATCTTCTCGTAGCTCGTGAAGCGGCGGTCGCAACGCGTGCACTCGCGGCGTCGGCGGATGACATCGCCGTCGCGGCCTTCCCGCGAGTCGACGACGCGATCTTCCATGTTGCCGCAGAATGGACAGCGCATACGCGCCGCCGTATATCACAGCGACTTGAGATCGCGCATGCGCACACCGGCAGCGGCGAACAATACAAGGCCTGTGATTAGCACGGGCAATGTGCCGACGATGTGAAACATCACCGCGGCCGCGACCGAGGAATCGACGTCGAAGCCGTAGAACGTCGTCAGTATGAGCTGACAGATCTTGTGAAAGCCGCCGACGCCGCCCGGGGTCGGAATGGCGAGGCCGAGCGTCGTGACGCCGCTGATGAAGTAGCTCGAATCGAACGGCAGGTGGCGCGTCATGCCGCGCGTCGTCACCCAAAACTGCGCGGTGAGGCAGAACCAGATCGCAATCGTGCAGGCGACGACCTTGATCGCCGCCGCGGGACGCTCCCGGAGCTTCAGCGTCTCGACGAACGCGTCGTAGAAGTGCATCCACGCGCCGCGAAAGCGCTTCGGGACGAAGCGCGCCAGCCATTCGTGGACGCGCCGCATTCTTTCCCGGAACAGGTAGATGCCTCCGACGAGCGCCGTAAGCGCACCGATGACGATCAGGCATCCGATGGCGCCGGAGCGCATCAGGAGCCATGCGCGTGTGTTCCCGAAATCGTTCCAGTGCGTGGCGACGAAGTAGATGAAGAGAAGGAGGAGGGCGTAAAGGTCGAGGATGCGTTCGGTGAGCACCGTACCGAGGGCGCCGGCGAAGCGGACGTTCGTCCGGCGCGCGAGCAGCGCCGGGCGCGCGACGTCTCCCGCGCGGATCGGCAGCACGGTCGAGAGCATGTAGCCGACCGTATTCGCGAAGAAGGTCGCGTAGAAGGGCGGCGGGTTGTCGTTGTCGATGAGCGCGCGCCAGCGGAAGGTGCGGAAGATGAGCGCGCTGAAGTTGACCAGGAGGGCGAGGGCGAACCAGTACGGATTCGTCGCCTTCATGATGTGCCAGACGTCGCCGAGGTTACTGTTCTTCAGGAAAAGCCAGATGAAGAAGATCGTGAGGGCGGCGATTGCCGTAATCTGGAGAAAGCGCTTCAAAGTCGGGTAGTTTTAGCACGCGAATGCTCAACATCTACACGAACTCCGTTTTCTACCGGCACGACACCGGCGTGGGACACCCGGAAACGGCGTCGCGCATCGACGCGGCGCTCGAGGGTGTGCGGCGTGCCGGACTCGCGGACAACGTGCTGCGCGACTCGAACGTGCATCCGGAAACGGTCCGCATCATCGGGAAGGTGCATATGCCGGGATACGAGCGGGAGCTCGAGGATGCGTGCGTCGCCGGGTTCCGTCTCTTCCACTCGCTCGACAACCCGATCTCGCGCTCGACCTTCGCCGCGGCGCGCGCCGCGGTCGCAACGTCGCTGGTCGCCGCGGAAGAAATCTGGAAGCGCGGTGAGTCGAAGCGGGCGTTCGTCGTCGCGCGTCCGCCGGGGCATCACGCGGAGCGGCTCGAGGCGATGGGCTTCTGCTTCTTCAACACGATCGGCTGCGTGGCCGAGTGGCTGCGCGAGCTGCCGGAAATCGAGCGCGTGTTCGTCTTCGACTTCGACGTCCACCACGGCAACGGGACGCAGCATCTCTTCGACGATCGCGACGACGTCTTCTACGCGTCGATGCACCGCTATCCGTTCTATCCCGGCACCGGCGCGTCCGACGAGATCGGCGTCGGGAAGGGCCGCGGCTACACGCACAACATTCCGCTCGAAGCCGGCGAAGGCGACGTGGCGTATCTCTCCGCCGTCGAGAACGAGATCGTCCGGATCATCGACGCCTATCGCCCCAACGCGATCCTCCTCTCCGCCGGCTTCGACGCCCACCGCCGCGACCCCCTCGGCGGGATGGCCGTCAGCGAACACGCCTACGGCGAGATCACGCGCCGCATCGTCGAATGCGCGGAGCGGCACTGCGAGGGGCGGGTGCTGTCGTTGTTGGAGGGCGGCTACGACATGGAAGGGTTGGCGGCAAGCGTCATGGAGCATGTCCTTTCGCTCGCAGGATCCTCGAGTACAGCTCCTCCAACCGCGTAATCCGCAGCTCCTTCGAAAACCCGCTGACGACGTGCGCGCGCGCGTTCGCGGCAACCCGCGCCGCCCGGCTGCGATCTTCGATCACGGTCAGCATCGCGCTCGTCAGCTCGGCGCGGTCGCGCATCGGGATCAGCCAGCCGACGTCGGGTGAGGAGACGAGCTCGCGGTTGCCGCCGGCATCCGTCGCGATCACCGGCTTCTGCATCGCCATCGCCTCGCGGATCGTTCCGGTGATTCCGGTGCCGGCCCACGAGGCGTCGACGACGAGATCGCACGAGGCGAAGACGTTCGGCATGTCGGCGCGGTACTCGATGGCGCTGACGTGCTCGCCCATCCCGGCGGAGCGCGCGTAGTCGAGCACCTCGCTCTTTTCGGCCTCGTTGCGGCAGCCGATGAGCGCGACGTGCAGGTTCGGGTGGCGCGCGACGATGTCGGA
>DASYSN010000320.1:0-10165 GCA_036003305.1 Thermoanaerobaculia bacterium | reverse complement strand
ACAAAGGTGTGGCGCCGGCAATCCTGCCGGCGGCAGCCGCCGCCCAGTCGAGCGGCTCCGATCTCGTCGCCAAGTACGCCTGCACCGCCTGCCACTCTCTCGACGGCAGCCCGATGACCGGCCCGACGTTCAAGGGCCTCTACGGCAGCAAGCGGATCCTCGCCGACGGCATGTCCGTGACCGCGGACGAGGCTTACCTCACGGAGTCGATCGACAAACCCGTCGCGAAGGTCGTGAAGGGCTTCGATCCGGTGATGCCGCCGATGCTGATCCCGCCGAACGAAGTCCGTCAGATCGTCCAGTACCTGGAGACGCTGAAGTGAACATCGAGAAGAGTCTGCGCAACATCATCGTCTTCGAGATCGCACTGCCGACGGTCCTGCTGATCCTCGGCATCTTCACCGGCTTCCTGCAGGTGCTCTACCGCGCCGGCGTCATTCACGCGCAGAGCGTGCACGGCATCAACTACTACCAGGGGCTGACGCTGCATGGCGCCATCAACGCCGTCGTCTTTACCACGTTCTTCGCCGTCGCCTTCGGACAGGCGGTCATCCGCTTCCACCTCGGCAAGCCGCTCATCTCCGGAGCGGCGTGGGCGTCGTGCATCCTGATGACCGTCGGCACGCTCGCCGCCGCCATCCCGATGCTCCTCAACAAGGCGAGCGTCCTCTATACCTTCTACCCGCCGCTGAAGGCGCATCCGGCGTTCTACATCGGCCTGGTGCTGCTGGTCGTCGGATCGTGGGTCGCGTTCTTCAGTTGGATCCCGACGTATCGCGCCTGGAAGCGGGAGAACGCCGGAAAGAAAACGCCGCTCGCCGTCACCGGCATCTTCGCGACCTTCATCGTGTGGTTCATCGCCACCATCCCGGTCGCCATCGAGATCATCTTTCTGCTCATCCCGTGGTCTCTCGGCTGGACGAAGACGGTCAACGTGCCGCTGGCGCGCATGCTCTTCTGGTTCTTCGGCCACCCGCTCGTCTACTTCTGGCTCCTGCCGGCGTACGTCATGTACTACACGATGCTGCCGAAGCTCGCGGGCGGGAAGCTCTACTCCGACTTCGCGGGCCGCTTCACGTTCATGTGGCTCATCGCCTTCTCGGCGCCGATCGGGATTCACCACCAGTACACCGAGCCTGCGATCAGCACGACGTGGAAAGGGCTGCACGCATTCTTCACGCTCCTCGTCGCGATTCCGAGTCTCGTCACGGCGTTCACCCTCGCCGCGTCGATGGAGTACGGCGCGCGGCAGCGCCGCGGCAAAGGGCTGTTCGGCTGGTGGAAGAAGCTGCCGTACGTCGATCAAAACCGCTGGATGTTCAGCTATCTCTTCGCGGGACTCTTCATCTTCATCTTCGGCGGCATCACCGGGATCATCAACGCCTCGTACAACCTCGACAGCGTCGTGCACAACACGGCGTGGCTTCCGGCACACTTCCACCAGACGGTCGCCGGCCCTGTGTTTCTCGCGTACCTCGGAGGCAGTCTGCTGCTGGTGAGCACTCTCACCGGACGCGAGATCGCCTGGAAGGCGGTGAACGTATGGATCCCGTACTTCTGGACGCTCGGCATCATGGTGTTCTCGACCGGCCTCTTCATCGGCGGCGTCGCGGGCGAGCCGCGGCGCACGAACATGGGGCTGTCGTACACCAATCCCACCTCACCGCTGTATCAACCCACATGGCGGATCGCGAAGCTGGTCGGCACGATCGGCGGCACGATCATGTTCATCGCGATGCTGCTCTTCTTCGTCGTCTTCTTCGCAACTCTGTTGCGCAAGCGCACGGCGGAACCGGTGCTGGAGCTGCCCACGTCCGAGCTCGTACACGATGAGAACGTGCCCGCCGTGCAGAGCTTCGGCCCGTGGCTCCTCGCCGCGGCGGTGCTGCTGGTGATCGCCTACACGATGCCGTTCGTCGATCTCGCGAAGGCGAAGTACGAAGGCGCCCCGCCGTACATCCCGTCGAGCCCCGTCGCCCAACCATGATCGCGTTGCTGCTGGCACTCGTCCTGACTCCCAACATCAAAGTGATGGACGAGTACGGCCGCCAACGCTCGATGTCCGAGTTCCGCGCCTCCCCCGTTCTCCTCGCGCCGATGTACGCGCACTGCCCGCTCGCCTGCCCGATGATCGCGCGCGGCCTGAAGAAAGGTCTCGCGCAGTCGAGCGCCTCGCCCACTTCCTATCGGGTGATCCTCTTCTCGTTCGACCCGCGCGACACGCCGGCCGATCTGCAGCTCTTCCGCGACCGCCAGCAGCTCCCGCTCTCCTGGACGATCGTCCGCGCCAACAACAGCGCCGACGCCCACCGTTTCCTCGACGCCCTCGGCTACCGCTACGCCGACACGAACGGCCTCTTCAACCATCTCAACGCCGTCGTGGCGCTGACGCCGCAGCTCCAGCCCGCGAAGTTTCTCCCCGGCACCAGCTACCGCGGACGCGACATCGACGACGCCCTCCGCGTCGCCTCGGGACGCCGCGACTGGATCGGCAAGTACGGCGGCTTCCTCCTCGCCCTCTTCCTCTTCGCGGCTCTCCTGTCGATGATCTACATCGTCACCTCTCTCCGTGTGGCGCGGGCTTTCCAGCCCGCGCCCCCACACGAGAGCCAATACAATCGCGCGTAATGACTCCGCGCACGCGCGACCAGCTCCGGTTCGTCCTGAAGTTCGCCATCCTCCTGGCCATCTTCTACGCCGTCGTCACTCCCGAGCCGGTCGACCGCAACGTCATCGTTCCCTTCTCCCACGCGCTCAGCGTCGTCTCCGGCGGCGTCCTCAACCTGATGGGACAGCACGTGCGTGTCGCAGGAACCGTCATCGCGGGGAACGCGTTTGCGGTCGACATCAAGAACGGCTGCAACGGCATCGAAGCGGTGGTCTTTCTCTGCGCGGCGATCGCCGCCTTCCCCGCCTCCTGGCGCGCGCGGCTCCTCGGCATCCTCGCGGCGTGCACGATCGTCGAGGGGCTGAACATCATCCGCATCGTGTCGCTCTACCTGATCGGGAAGTACCGGCCATCGGCATTCGGCGCGTTCCACCTCGCCGTCTGGCAGAGCGTGATCTTCGCCGCCGCGGTGTTCCTCTTCGTCGCCTGGACCTCGAAGGTGCGCAAGGCCGATGCTGTCGCGAGCCGTTAAGTTCATCATCGGCTTCGTCGTCGCGACCGTCGTGTGGCTCTGGATCTCGCCGCTTCTCGCGCGCGGAATGGCCGCCGCGACCGAACCGCTGCTCCACCTCGACGCGCGCTTCCGCGACGCGCAGCTCTCCGCATCCGAGTCGATGGTCTCCGTCGACGCGCCCCACGGCACGTTCCCGCAGACCAAGTACCCGGCCGATCAGCTCACGTTCAACGTCATCCTGCTCGTCGCCCTCTTCGCGTCGAACCGCAAGCCGTGGCGCGACCGCAACATCATCGCGTTCCTCATCTCCCTCGCGATCATCCTCGCCCTCCAGCCGCTCGCCCTCCTCGTGACCATCGAGACCTACTACTCCGGCTTCACGAAATGGGGCGAGACGCAGTACGGCAACGTCGCCACGAACGTCTGGCTCGTCCTCTCCATGTTCTGGCGCCTGGTCGGCATGTTCGCCGCCGTCTTCGCCTGCTGGTGGGTGTCAGGGGGTCAGGTCGAAAGTTGAAAGTTCCGCTAGCGAAACTTTCAACTTTCGACCTGACCCCCTAGGTACTTCACGAACCAGTCGCGCGCGAGGCGTGCGACCTGCTCCAGCGTCCCGGGCTCCTCGAAGAGATGCGTGGCGCCGGGGACGATCTCCATCTTGCGCTCGCACGTCATGCGGTCGTAAGCCTCTTCGTTCAGTTCGATCACCGGTTCGTCGTGTCCGCCGACGATCAGCAGCGTCGGCGCTTTGACGCGCGGGAGCGCCGCGCCGGCGAGATCGGGACGTCCGCCGCGCGACACCACCGCCTTGATCCGGTCGGGCAATTGCGCCGCGGCGACGAGGGCCGCGCCGCCGCCGGTGCTCGCGCCGAACAGACCAACCGACGGGGTGTCGAGCCACTGTGCCGCGTCGACGAGCCGTCGCGCGAGAAGATCGATGTCGAAGCGCAGGTGCCGCGTCCGCTCATCGATCGCCTCCTCGCTCGCGGTGAGAAGATCGATCAGCAGCGTGCCGAGGCCGCCGTCGCGGAGCACCTGCGCGACGTAGCGATTGCGGGAGCTGAAGCGGCTGCTCCCGCTGCCGTGCGCGAAAAGCACGATGCCGGGCGCGCCGGAAGGAACGAGGAGATCGCCTTCCAGCGTCACACCCGCTGCTTGAATCTTCACTTCACGACCCCGAGCAGCGCGTGCACCTCCTCGTCAGTCGTCTGGCTGAAGTCCTCGTACCAGAGGCCGACCGCCTGGAACGGCTCCGGCGTACGGAGGCAGATCATCTCGTCGACACTGCCACGGAACTCGGCGCATGTCGACGGCGCCGCGACCGGCACCGCGACGACGATCTCGCGCGGCTTCATCTCCTGCAGCGCTCGCACCGCCGCGCGCATCGTCGAGCCGGTGGCGAGACCGTCGTCGACGATCACGACCGTCTTGCCGGTCACGTCGAGCGGCGGCCGGTTGCCGCGATACGACGTCTCGCGCCGTTCGAGCTCCCGCGCCTCGCGCTCCGCCACCATATCGATCGTCGACTTCGAGATGGGGACGAAGCGCAGCACCTCGTCATTGAGCACGCGGACGCCGCCGCTCGCGATGGCTCCCATCGCGAGCTCCTCCTGTCCGGGAACGCCGAGCTTCCGCACGATGAAGACATCGAGCGGGGCGCCGAGCGCGCGGGCGACCTCGTATCCGACCGGGACGCCGCCGCGCGGCAACGCCAGCACGAGCGCATCGGCACGTTTGCCGATGCGCCGCACCACTTCCTCGCCGAGGAGCTTGCCCGCTTCGACGCGGTCGGCGAACGGCTCGACCAGCACCGCGTCAGCTCGCGCGACGCGCACGCGTCTTCGCCGCCTTCCGTGCCGAGGCGGAGCGCGAAGCGGCGCTCCGCTTCCGGGCGACCTTGCGCGAATGCCGCGCGATCGCCGGCTTCGACGCCGCTGAATGTCCCTCGCGCTTCAACGCGCCGCTGACCGCGCGGGAGCGCCGGGCCGACGGCTTCTTGCGGGTGTGGCTCGCGCTGATGTCGCGCTTCGCGCGTTTCCGCGTCGACGCCGAGGCAGTTCCTTTCTTCGGCGCTGGCAGCTTCACTCCCGCGCGCCGCGCCTCGGAGAGCCCGATCGCGATCGCCTGCTCGGTCGACCGCGCGCCGTGCTTCCCTTCCCGAATGTGGTCCATCTCCTCACGAACGAATTCGCCTGCCTGCGTCGACGGCGACTTCCCTTCGCGTTTGTCTCGTTGTGCCCGCCGGATCGTTTCTTTTGATGGCATAAGTTGAATTCCTCCAAGACTTCCGCACGAAAAGGGTGCAAAGCGAATGCGCGTTGACGGCGGTGGCGCGGCCCCTGTACCGTGCTCTTGTATTAAGGAGGCTCACGTTCAACGCCGCCGGAATGTTCACTCCGAGCGGCAACGCCGTCAGCCTCGGCGCAGGCGGCATCACGCAGACCTCCGGAACCACCCTCAACGACTTCATCCCGTTCACCCTGACCGCATCGCAGACGTGGACTGTCGCTACGCCGGGACAGCTCATTCTCAACGGCCCAGCAACCCTCGCCCTCGGCGCGAACAACCTCACGATCAGCGGCGACGGGTCGCCCTCGTTCAGTGGGAACACGGTCACCGGCAGCGGGACGATCACGCTCCTCGGGACGACGTCGCAGACGCTGACCGTCACCGGCAATCTCAATAGCACCGGCGCAATCAACGTCGGCAACTTCGCAACGCTCAACCTCTCGACACCGGCGGCGATCGCGACCCCGATCGTCGTCAACACCCGCGGCACGCTCACCGACGCCATCGGCTTCTCCGGCTTCATGAACGCCCCGCTGACGATCAACGTCGGCGGCACCTACGCCGTCATCATCAACGGCACCGCGGTCCTGCAGTTCTCGCGTGCGACTGTGAACACCGCTCCGATCACACTCGCCGGCAATCTCGTCGTCACCAACAACACGCCTGCCGTCGCCGGCACCGTCTATACGATCATCCTCAACCAGACCGGCAGCCCGATCGTCGGCACCTTCGCCGGCCTGCCGGAAGGCGCCACGTTCACCGCGGGCGGCCAGACGTTTCTCCATCGGCCCCCACAACATCACCGCCCAATACGCCGGCAACACGTCCACCGCCGGCAGCACGTCCTCCGTCGTTGTGCAACAGGTGCTGATCAACACCGCCATCCCCGTGCTCGATCCGCGGTTGCTCGCGGCGCTCGGAGCACTGCTGGTCGCAATCGCAGTCACTCACACGCGGCGGTGACCCGTGCGGTAAACGCACGGCGCCGCAACCCCGTAACCTCGGGAAATGCCACGACGCCTTCTGTTCGCGTTCTGCCTTTTCCTGGGTTCCACCGGTGCGGGTGCGGCGATCCAAAACCAAACCCGGCTTCCCATTTCGTTTGAACCGGGTGAGGGGGAGGCGCGGTTCGTCGCTCGCGGCGTCGGGTACTCGTTATTCGTTACGGACACAGAAGCCGTGGCAGTCGTCAAGAAGGCGACCGTGAGAATCGGGTTCTCAGGCGCTCGCCGGCCGTCGTCGATCACGGGTGAAGATCCCCTGCCTGGACGCGCCAATTACTTCATCGGAAAAGACCCGTCGAAGTGGCGCACCGACGTCCCGATGTTTCGGCGCGTCGTGGCACACGACGTCTACGCAGGGATCGATCTCGTCTACCACGGTGCGGGCAACGATCTCGAGTACGACTTTGTCGTCCATCCGGGCGCGGACGCAAACCAGATTCGAGTCTCCTTCGCCGGCGCGAGCCGGATCGACCAGGAGGCCGGCGGAGACATCGTCCTGCACGTCGCGGACGGCACGATTCGCCAGCACGTTCCGACCGTCTACCAGGAAGACGGCGGCCGCCGCACGCTGCTGCAGGCCCGTTACAGAAGGACGAGCGCCAGCACGTTCTCGTTCGACGTCGCGCGCTTTGATCGCACAAAGGACCTCGTGATCGATCCCACGCTCGCGTGGTCGGCCTACCTGGGTGGAGGAGATAGTTTTGATCTGTTGTATGGCATCGCCGTCGACGCAGCCGGGAATACCTATGTCGCCGGCTACACGGGATCGACGGCGTTCCCGACCGTCGCGCCGTACCAGTCCGCTCTTCGCGGAACGAAGGACGTCGTCGTCGCGAAACTAGACCCAACCGCCAGCTCAATCGTCTACGCAACCTATCTCGGCGGCGCGAGCGACGATGTCGCCTATGGGATCGCCGTCAATGGAGCTGGCGAGGCGTTCGTCACTGGCCAAGCCACTTCAACCGACTTCCCTACCACTGCCGGCGCTCTCCAGTCCGTTGGCGGAGCAGGCTGGCCGGCCGGCTTTGTCACGCGGCTCAACAGCACTGGAAACGCTTTGGTCTATTCCGCGACCATCGGCCGGTCGTACGAGAATGTGACGACCTTCACCGGTATAGCGCTCGACGCGGAGAGCAACGCGCACGTCACCGGCGAAACGACAGGGGCCTACCCGACGACCGCCGGCGCCATTCCGGGGGCCACGTTCTTCTCGCATGACTACAGAGCAGTTTTCTCCGTTCTCAATGCGAGTGGGACCTCTCTCCTTTATTCAACCTGTCTCGCCGGAAGCGGCGGGTCGTACGCCTCAGGGATCGCCGTCGATCCGTCCGGGAGCACTTATCTCACCGGCACCAGCTCGCGCGATTTCCCGACGACGCCGGGCAGCTTTCAGACGCCGCTGACAGGAGACCCCGGTTCGTGGGTCGCGAAATTCAGCGCCACGAACACGCTCGTCTACTCCACGTTTCTAGGCGATCCCGGCGACCAGACTTATGCGGTGGCCGCCGACTCCAGCGGAAATGCCTATGTCACCGGCGTTGCCGGGTGGGGGCACCTTCCCGTCACTGCCGGCGCCGTGCAGACGTCGCCCAAAGGCGGAGGCGACGCGTTTGTCACGAAGTTGAACGCGACCGGAACAGCTTTGCTCTATTCGACGTACCTCGGCGGCTCTCAAAGCGACACGGCTCTCGGGATTTCGGTCGACTCGGCGGGCAATGCTTACGTTTGCGGATCCACGAGTTCGCCCGACTTTCCGACCGCGAACCCGATCCAGACGGATAAGGGCCCTTTCGGTTTCAACCAGTCCGACGCTTTCGTCACGAAAATCGATCCGGCCGGCCGTTCCCTCCCCTTTTCGACGTATCTCGGCGGAAATGAGTCCGACACCGCGTACGCAATTCACGTCAACGGCGCAGGCGATGACGTCAGGGTCGTCGGCTCGACGGCCAGCTCGGATTTCCCGACGAACCGGACGCTGGGCACCCGCGGGCCCTGGGCGGCCGGGAACTTCGATGGGTTCATCACCAGCATCGTCATCCGCGAACCCGACCTTGCAATCGCGATGAACCACTCCGGCGATATTGTCGAGGCGACGAGCAGATTCAACTACACGATCCACATCACGAACGCCGGAACGACACCGACGAGCGGGACTGTCGCAGTCACCGACACGCTGCCGGCAGGCATGACCGCAACAGCGATGAGCGGCGCCAACTGGACCTGCAACGTCGGCGCCTTGACCTGCACCACCGCCATACCGATCGCAGCCGGTTCGGCGTATCCGGACATCACGCTCACCGTAAACGTCTCCGCCTCGCTCGTCGGGACCGTCAGCAACACCGCCACGGTGTCCGGTGGCGGCGAAACGAATCTCGCGAACAACACGACGTCCGACGCGACGATCATCGTTCCGATGCCGCGCAAGCGATCGGTCCGGCACTCTTGATCTGCGCCGTGCTAATCGGAAACGCGTCCATAAGTTTCCACCACCGATCTCCTCACATTCGTTGACCGGCATAACGCGCGCCGTTATGCTGTTGACGTGATTCGAAGTTGGGCGGACGACGAGACGCGGCTGCTGTACGGCCGAGAACGCTCCCGCCGCTTTCCACCCGACATTCAGCCTGTAGCACTTCGCAAACTGAAAATGTTGAATGCCGCGACGCGCATCGACGACCTATTCGTGCCTCCGAGCAATCGGCTGGAGAAGCTGAAAGGCGATCGCGCAGGCCAGTGGAGCATCGCGATCAACATGCAGTGGCGCATCTGTTTCGAATGGGAGGCCGGCCATGCCCACAAAGTCGAAATCGTCGACTACCACTAAATCCTCGAAGCTCCCGCCGGTCCACCCGGGCGAGGTTCTCTCAGAGGAGTTTCTGAAGCCGATGGGCATCTCGCAGTACCGCCTGGCGAAAGACGTCAGTGTTCCTCCGCGACGGATCAATGAAATCGTGCTCCACAAGCGCAGTGTCACCGCCGACACGGCGCTCCGTCTGGGCCGCTACTTCGGAACTTCGGAGCAGTTCTGGTTGAACCTTCAGAGTGAGTATGACCTCGACGTCGAGCGCGACCGCCTGGGCAATCGCCTCGAGGCTGAGGTCGTTCCGTTCACGCGGCCTGTCGCCGCGTCGCGTCAAAGGATCGCAGGCATGCGCCGGTCGAAATAGCGGCAACCCTGCTAAACTGACCGCTCACGGTCCCCATGTCCCGAAAGCTCCTCTTCGCGTTCGCGATGCTCTTCGCGTTGCGCCTCGTCGCCGCCGAGGAGTGGACGCCGACGCGCGCGTTCCGGATCTTCAGCAAGACGACCGATCGCGGGCTGCCGCAGTCGTCGATCGTGGCGCTGGCGCAGGACAACGACGGGCTGATGTGGATCGGCACCCTCGACGGCGTGGCGACGTTCGACGGACGGACGATCTCCCCGCTGCCGCAGATCGCCGGCGCGCCGGTGCGCGGGATGATCCCGGCGATCGTCGCGACGAAGAACGGCGGCGTTGCCATCGCATCGCCCGCGGGCGTGCATCTGTTCGACGGCAAAACGTGGCGCTTGGCGGCCTCGCACAAGCCTCCGAACGCGCTCGCGGAGACGTCCGACGGCACCCTCTGGATGTCCGACAACGAAGGAGCACTCTGGGCGCTGCGTGCGCACGACGCGTGGGAACGCCATCGCGAAGCGGGTCATACGCTCGCACTCGCCGCGGCGAACGACGGCTCGCTCTGGATCGCGACCGACGACAGCGCCGAACGCCTGCA
>DASYSN010000319.1:0-4590 GCA_036003305.1 Thermoanaerobaculia bacterium | reverse complement strand
GCGAGCGCCTTTCCGGTCCAGTAGCGATTCGTCTCGTCCGGCGTGGCCGCGTCGTGATCAATGCGGGAGACGACCTTTCGAAACGCCACATGGAGCGCATCGGGCTCTGACGCCATCGCGGGATCGGACGACTCGAGGTCCTCGATCACGCTCGGCCGCACGCCGGCATACCCGCTCGCATGCGGGTTCATCCCTTCGTAGAAAACCGTGCCGCCATTCATCACCATCGGCTGGTGCGTAATCGCGATGTTGACGCCGAGAATGACGGCGATCGGGATCGCGGCGCCGGCGAGAAAACTCATCCAGCGATCGCGCCCGGCGAACGCGAGGAGGACGATGAGCGGCAGAAGCGCCGTCGGCCGCGCCATCACCGAGGCGGCTGCGGCGATCCCGCCGAGGAACGGCGAGGGGCGTTGCTTCCCAAGGAGCAGCCAGATGGCGAGCGTGTTCAGGAGAAGGATCAGCACCTCCGGCTCGAGCTCGAAGGCGTTCAACACGACGGTACGGCTTGCAAGCAGCGCCAGCGCCGTAGCGAGACCCGCAAAGTCTCCCGCCAGCCGGCGCGCCGTCAGCGCGGCAAACAGTACGGCTGCGAGCGTGGCGACGATCTGGATCCAGGAGAGTGCGTGCGAGCTTAGATGGAGCGCGCGGCCGGCCGATACGCACCAGAGATAGAGCGGGCTGACGTCGTTCATCCGATCCGCCGGCAGATTCCCGGCGACCACGGCATCCGCCAACTTCAGGTACTTCTCGAACGGCCCCTCACTCGCGAACCGGCCGAGGATGACGACGTCGCGGATCGCGGCCGCCGCGACGAGGAGCAGGAGCGCGGCGGCACAGACGTGCCGGGCGACGTTGGACATCGCCCGGCACGGTAGCACGTGAGAATTACTGGTCGAATCGACTCCCGACTCCCGACTCACGACTCCCGACTCACGACCGGCTAAACTGTCACCAAAGTGGCCCGCTTTGGTGATCTGTCCCTCCGCAGCAAATTGCTGACAGGATTCATGCTGACCAGCGTGGTCGCGCTGCTCATCACGTTGGGCGTGCTCGCGTTCTACGACCGCAAGACCTACACCGAGAAAATGCTGCGCGACGTCGAGGTCCTGGCCGGCGTCATCGGCGAGAACGCCGCGTCGTCGATCGTCTTCAACGATCCGGAGACCGCCAAGTCGACCCTCGCCGCGCTCCGCGCGCAGCCGCACATCACGCACGCGCTCCTCTTCGCCGGCGATGGCAGGGTATTCGCCGAGTACGGACACGGTGCGATCGACAAACAGGCGCCGCCCGACGGCGCCACGCTGATCGGCAACGAGGTCGAGGTAACGAGCCCGATCCTCTTCAACAACGCGCGCGTCGGGACGGTCCACCTCCACTCCGACATCGGCGAGCTGCGCGAGCGCCGGCGGCGGTACCTCATCATCGCCGGAATGGTGCTCGTCGGCGCCTCGCTCGTGGCGCTGATCTTCTCGCTCATCCTCCAGCGCGCCATCTCGCGGCCGCTGCTCGCGCTCCGCAACGTGGCGAAACGCGTCTCGCGTGAGAAGAACTACGAGCTGCGCGCTCACAAAGCCTCGAACGACGAAGTCGGACAGGTCATCGACGGCTTCAACGAAATGCTCGGCGAGATCCGGAAACGCGACGCCGAGATCCAGGAGCGGCACCGCCAGGAGATGGCGCTCGCGCGCTCGATCCAGACGTCCGTCCTCCCCCGCAGCTTCGACTTTCCCGGCTTCGACGTGTCGGCGGTGATGTATCCGGCCGAGGAGGTCGGCGGCGACTTCTACGAATTCCGCCCGTCGAACGGCAGCGCGTGGATCAGCGTCGGCGACGTCACCGGGCACGGGGTGACGTCCGGCCTGATCATGATGATGGCGCAGTCGATGTTCACGATGCTCTGCGAGCAGTCGAATGGCCACACGCGCCCCTCGGACTTCGTGACGCTGCTGAACCGCGCGATGTTCTACAACCTCCGCGCGCGCCTCGGTCAGGACCGCTTCATGACGCTCGTCGTCGCGAAGCTGGCGCAGGACGGCGAGATGTCCTACGCCGGCTCGCACACCGACATCCTCGTCTACCGCGCGTCCAACGACCGCATCGACCGCCTCGCCACCGACGGGCTCTGGATCGGCATCGAGAATGACATCGCCCCGGTGACGACCGATCAGCGGCTGAAGCTGAACCGCGGCGACGTGGCGCTGTTCCACACCGACGGCGTCACCGAGGCGCGCAACAGCAGCGGTGAGTTTTTCGATATGGATCGCCTGACGAAGCAACTCCATGATCTCCACGCCGCCACGGCGTCCGAGATCGTCACGAAAATCGCGAATGCGGCCTGGAGCTGGGCCGGTGCGCCGAAAGACGACGTCAGTCTGCTGGCGGTAAAGAGGTCTTAGTCTTTCGGAAGGAAGAGGTCTTGATGGAAGCGATGCAGATCACTCCCGTCTCATCGGATTACGTCGAGCTGCGGTTCGGGCCGCGCTGGACGTACATCAGTTGTGTGCGCAAGTTCGTGGCGAGCTTCTTCATGATCGGCCTCGCCGACAAGGAGCGCGCCGAGCAGATCTCGATGGCGGCCTCGGAGCTGCTCGAGAACGCGGTCAAGTACGCGTCCGACGAGGAGAGCTACCTGAAGATCTCCATCGCCAAGCAGTCGAGCGTCGTCGACGTCTGCGTGAAGAACCGCGCCGAGCCGCATCACATCAACACGCTCCGGCGCGAGCTCGCGCTGATCCAGGCCGGCAATCCGGAGTCGGTCTATCTCAAGAAGATGGAGTCGGCCGCCATGACGGAAGGGCAATCGCGCCTCGGCCTCATTCGCATCCTCTACGAGGCGAACGCGAAGTTGCGCCTCGACGTTCACGACAACGAAGTGGCGATCCACGCCCTCTTCCCGCTGGAGGGCGCATGAGCGACCACGCGTTCACTCCGCTGTCCGCGGACGGCCTGTCGATCACGCCGCAGACGTCGGGCGACGTGCTGCGCGTGAAGATGACCGGCGCCGTCGAGATGCGCGACCCGGGCGAGCTGCTGAATCCCTACTGGACCGCGCTCGATGACGCGACGCGCGCGAAGAACGTGAAGCGCGTCGAAGTCGACCTCCGCGACGTCACCTTCATGAACAGCAGCGGCCTCCTCACGCTCGTCCGCTGGATCACGAAGGCGAAGGCGCACGCGCCCGACCAGGCGTACAAACTCGTGTTGCAGTACGACCGCAACGTCACCTGGCAGCGCACGAGCATCCCGACGCTCGCGAAGCTCGCCCCGCTCATCGTCGTGCCTTCTGAGGTGAATGGATAACGACCTGACGTTCGTCGCGAACCCGTGGCCGGGATGGGACATCCCCTGCCACGCGTGTGGCTCGGGCTGCCGGGCGGTCGACCGCTTCTGCAGCCAGTGCGGCGTCGCCGATCCGACGGGCCGCTTCGCGAACGCGTCCGATCCATCGGCGCTCGATCTCGAGCTCACCGCGCCGACGCTCATCGCCGGCGACGCCGACGAGATGCGCAGCGACGCCACGATGCTCGGCGCTCCGCCGCCGACCGCCGAAGGCTCGCATCCGCCGAGCACGGCGCATCCATCCGGCAGCGGCGGACGTTCGCGAAAGCATCTCGAAGCGGTCGCAACGCTCGAACGGATTCTCGTCCCGGGCGGTGTCTTCGGACGCCGCTACCGCATCCAGCGCTTCCTCGGCGCCGGCGCGATGGGACACGTCTGCTCCGCCGTCGACGGCAGCATCGACGAGGTCGTGGCGCTGAAGATCCTCTCCGCGCCGGTGCAGGAGGACCCCGACTCGTTCGAGCGCTTCAAGACGGAGCTGAAGCTGGCGCGCAAGATCCGCCACCGCAACGTCGTCCAGAGTTTCGACCTCGGATTCGCGGACGGGTTCCCGTACATTTCGATGGAATACGTCGACGCCGACAACCTCCACAAGCACCTGTCGCGCCGCGCGGCGTTCCCCGAGGCGATCGCGCTGTCGATCCTGCGGCAGGTGCTGCGCGGCCTCCGCGCGGCGCACGAGCTCGGGATCATCCACCGCGACATCAAGCCGGAGAACATCCTCCTCAACAAGGACGGCATCGCGTTCATCACCGACTTCGGGATCGCGACCTCGGCGCGCGCATTGAAGGCAAAGCGCGAGATCGCCGGAACGCCGGACTACATGTCACCCGAGCAGCTCCGCGGCAACGAGATCACGCCCTCCTCCGATCTCTACTCGTGCGGCGTGATGCTCTACCGCATGCTCGCCGGACGCCTGCCGTTCGATGCGAAGACGATCACAAACACGATCGCGGCGCACCTGCACGACACGCCTGACCCGCTGCCGGCCGATCTCGATATCTCCGACGCGACGCGCACGCTCGTCGACGACCTGCTGAAGAAAGATCCGGCGGACCGGCCTCTCGATGCGAGTGGCGTCCTCGATCGCGTCGAAGCGGCGCTCTCGGCCGGCAAGAAAGTGCGCAGCAGCTCGTCGCGCATCACGATCCTCGTCGCCGAGGAGGATCCGCAGACGATGGCGCTGCTGCGAAGCGTCCTCGAGACGGACGGCTACCGCGTCGTCGCGACGTCGACCGCCGAGGAGGC
>DASYSN010000318.1:0-2275 GCA_036003305.1 Thermoanaerobaculia bacterium | reverse complement strand
CAATCCGCGACGTGTCCGGTACGCCGCTCGGCATCGACCAACCCGCCGGCTCGAGAATTCAGTCGTACACCATCAAAGTGACCTACGCGCCGGCGGCGTCCGTTCAGTCGATCACCTTCGCGCGCGCCGGCATCACCGCGGGACTCACGCCGACCTTCGAGAGCGTCCCGACCACGTCGAATTCGATCACCCTCATCGACACATTCCAGGAGTCGACCAACCTGATTCCGTTCACGTCGAACGCCCCCGCGCCGGGCAATCAGGTGGCCCATCTGCTGGTGACGCTCTCCTCGTCGGCAACGCCGGGCAGCTCGATCACGCTGACGCTCGACTCGACGACGCTCACGCTCACCGATCAGGGTGGATCGGCGGCGACGAAAGAGACGGTCGGGAATGGCAAGCTGACGGCGATCAACGGCGCGGTCAACGTCCCCGCCCTCACACTGACCCTCTCTCCCCCGCTCGTTCACGTGAACGTCAATACCGCCGCGACACTCACGGCTTCGATCAACTTCGCGCAGTCGACGCCGACGAGCGTCTCGCTCTCATCCTCGGCGACGCCGATTGCCACCGTCACTCCGTCGGTCACGATCCCGGCCGGTTCGCTCTCGGCGAATGCGACCGTGAGCGGCAAAGCGGTCGGGGGCGCCACCATCACCGGGAGCCTCGCCGCCGGAGCCACGGCGACAGCGTCCGTCGACGTCGCGGCCGCACTCCCATGCCCTGATATCGCCGTGCCTTCCGTGACCGCGCCCCCCACCGCCCAAACCGGAGCCGATTACACGATCTCGTGGGCTGCCGTCAGCGGCGCGACCGACTACTTCGTCGATGAAGCGTCCGATTCCGCCTTCACCTCGCCGACGACGCAGACCGTCACCGCGACGACCGTGACGTTCAACCACTCGTCCGCCGGCCGCTACTACTACCGCGTCCGCGCGCACTCCCACATCGGATCGTGCGATACGACTTCCGCATCGTCGACCGCCGTGTCGGTGCTCGTCAGCGTTCCCGTTCCGCCGCCGCTGCCGTTCCGCGTCATCGCCGTCGTCGGCTCGCTCCCCGGCAACTTCGGCTCGTACTTCCGCACCTCGGTGCAGCTCTACAACCCGCAAACCACCGCGATCAGCGGCAAGATCGTCTTCCACACGATCGGCGTGACCGGATCGTCGAGCGATCCATCGCTCGCATACGTCCTCGCACCCGGAAAGACCCTCACGTACGCCGACCTTCTCCCCGCCATGGGCGTCGCGTCCGGCATCGGCACCGCCGACCTGGTCGCCGACGTCAACTCCGCATTCCCATCCGCGCTCGTCCGCGTCTTCAATGACGGCGGCGCCGCGGGGACCACGGGACTGACCGAGGAGCTGATGAAGACCGGGGATGCATTGGTGCCGGGAGACTTGGCCGTGCTCATCGCGCCGTCCGATGCGACAAAACTGCGGCTGAACATCGGCGTCCGCACCCTCGATGCCGGCGCGACGATGCAGATCACGGTCCGCGATCGGGACGGCAACGTCGTCAAGACAACTTCGAAAGCGTTCGACCCGACGTTCTTCCAGCAGAGCAGCGCGGCCGACCTGACCGGCTACGCCTTCACCGGCGGCGAAAGCATCTCGATCCAGATCACCGGCGGCAGCGCGTTCCTCTACGGAGCAACGACCGACAACACCTCGAACGACCCGAGCGTCCAGTTCGCCCGCGAGATCGACTCGTAGGTTAGTCCTCGGTCCTCGGTCCTCGGTCCTCGGTCCTCGGACGGCTGACGTCTCGAGTGAACTCATCCGAGGACTGAGGACCGAGGACCGAGGACTGGTTCCACCAGCGGCGTGAGATACGCCACCAGCGGCCAGTGATCGCTCGGCCCGCGGTGGACGACCTCCGTCCGCTCGTCGCTCCACTTCGCGTCGCAGAAGATGTAGTCGAGGCGCTGGCGCGTCATCGGGAACGTCGGCTCCTTCGTATTGCCTGCGATGCGCAGGTGCCCGCGGGCCAGGAGCACGCGCAGCTCCTCGGCGGCGGGTGGAACATTGAAGTCGCCGACGAGAATGTGTGGCTTCTTCGCCGCCGCGGTGATGTCGCCGAGCGTGCCGATCTGCGAGATGCGGGCGCGGCGGAGCAGGCGCCCCCACGCGGCGAGGTGCGTGACGTAAAACGCCAGCGAGACGCCGTCGATCTCGATCTCCGATTCCAGCAGCGAGCGCGGCTCGCCAGATCCAGGCAGCGGATGCGCCTCGGCCTTCGTGATCGTGCCGCGCGTCAGGACCGCGTTCCCGTA
>DASYSN010000317.1:0-4625 GCA_036003305.1 Thermoanaerobaculia bacterium | reverse complement strand
CTGGCACTGTCACCTCCTGCTCATGCTGCACACGAAGTGGCACGGCGAAGCCACCGTGATGATTTCGCAATCGAAGGACGGCGAGTACATCGCACGAGTGTTCGAGTGGTACGGCATCGAGGCGGTACGCGGCTCGTCGACCCGTGGCGGCGCGAAGGCGTTTCGCGAAATGATCCGGGAGGCACGTGCCGGGAAAAACATCGTATTTACGCCCGACGGTCCGAAGGGGCCGGCGCGCGTGGTGAAGGAGGGGATGATTGCGGCCGCCATGGCGACCGGGCTTCCGATCGTCCCGATCGCGTTCGCCGCTAAAAAAAAAAGCTGCTGCGGTCGTGGGACCGGATGGTCATCCCGCGGCCGTTCACGCGCGCACTCTTCCTCTACGGCGAACCGATCGTCGTGCCGCGTGACGGCGACATGGAAGAATGGCGCACGCGCGTCGAGGAGCGCATGAACGCGCTGGCGGACGAGGCGGAGCGCGATTTCGACGCGCTGTGGATGAAAGGCGAACGATGATCACGTCGATGACCGGCTTCGGCCGAGCTGCCGGCGCTCTGAGCGAGCGCTTCTTCGTCGCGGTGACCGCGAAGAGCGTGAACCATCGCTTCCTCGAGGTCGGCGTGCGCCTCCCGGAGTTTTTCTGGGAGCTCGAGCCGGCGGTGCGCGCCATCGCGTCGGAGACGTTTTCGCGCGGGAAGCTCGACATCTCCATCCGCGTCACGCGCACGCAACAGCCGGAGTACAACGTCCGCATCAACACGCAGATCGCGAACACGATCGTGCCGCAGCTTCGCTCGCTTTCCGAGGAGCTGGGCCTCGGATCGACGTTCGCCGGGAGCGACCTGATGCGCGTTCCCGATCTGCTGCAGGTCGAGCCGATCGAGTCCGAGATCCGCGACGAAGAACGTGAGGCGCTTGCGGCGATCGTGCGCGACGCGTTCACCCAGATGGTCGCCATGCGCAAGAAAGAAGGGGAGTCGCTCCAGACCGACATCATCGCGCGGATGCAGACGATCCGCGAGCTGCAGACGAAGCTGACCGGGCATCGCGACGAGATCCGCGCCGAGCTGCTCGCCTCGTTCCAGCAGCGCGTCGGCGAGATCGCGGCGCAGGCGGGCGTCCAGGTCTCCGAAGAACGGATCGCGCAGGAAGTCGTGATGCAGGCCGAGCGCGGAGACATCGCCGAGGAGCTGACGCGCCTCACGCATCACGTCGAGCAGACCGAGAGCGCGATCAAGGGCAAGGAGCCGGCGGGCAAGAAGCTCGACTTTCTCTCGCAGGAGATGCTGCGGGAGATCAACACGATGGGGTCGAAGTCGCGCTCCGCGGCCATCCGAACGCTCGTCGTAGAATTGAAGACAGAGGTCGAGCGCATCCGCGAGCAGGTCCAGAATGTCGAGTAATTTCCACTCCGACGGCACGCTGTTCATCGTGTCGGGGCCGTCGGGCGCCGGCAAGACGACGCTGATCAACGCCGTCCGCCATCAGCTCGAGCCGATCGGGATTCGTCTCTATTTCTCCGTGTCGCACACGACGCGAAAGGCGCGCGAGGGCGAGGTCGACGGCGTCAGCTATCACTTCGTGACGCGCGAGGCCTTCGAGGACATGGTTTCCAAAGGGGAATTTCTCGAATGGGCTCACGTTCACGACCACCAGTACGGAACCTCTGTCGCCGAGGTCTCTGGGCGTCTGAACAGCGGCCAGGACGTCATTCTCGACATCGACTACCAGGGGGCGAAGCAGATCGCGGAGCACCCTCATCTCCAAGAGCGTTCATTGAATGTCTTCATCTTTCCGCCGTCGCTCGACGTCCTCGAGCAGCGGCTGCGCGATCGCGGCCTGAACACCGAGGCCGAGATCGACACGCGGCTGCGCAAGGCGATCGCCGAGATCGACGCCGGGAAAGAGTTCTACGATTACATCATCATCAACGATGACCTTCGCGTGGCGACCGAATGCCTCAAGTCGGCGATCATCGCGAAGAAACTGCAGACGAAAACGGCGCTCGAGGCGATCAACACGATGGCCGAGCGTTTCAAGGAGGAGCATCGCAATGGAATCAATGCCCGAGGGCGTGGATAGCCGGTTCCGGTACGTCCTGCTCGTTTCGAAGAGAGCCGAGCAGCTCATTCAGGGATCGCAGCCGAAGCTGAAGTCGCGGCATGCCAAGCCGACGCGCGTGGCGATGGACGAAGTCGCCGCCAACTCGATCAAGTGGCAGCTCGAGCCGCCGGTCGAGGAGCCGCCTGCCGGCCTGACCGAGTAATGAGTGCTTGGTGCTTAGTGCGTAGTGCTTAGGAACAGACCTAAGCACCAAGCTCTAAGCACTAAGCTCTAAGCACTAAGCTCTTTCGCAATGCGTATCGTTCTTGGAGTCAGCGGCGGGATCGCGGCGTACAAGGCGCCCGATCTCGTCCGCCGCCTGCAGGATGCCGGCGCCGCGGTTCGCGTGATCCTCACGCCGAACGCGGCGCGTTTTGTTTCCGCGCTGTCGCTGGCGGCGGTCTCGAATCATCCGGTGATCGTCGATCAGTGGGACAGCTCGCACGGTGGGGTCGATCACATCGAGCTCGCGCGCTGGGCGGACGTTCTCCTCATCGCACCCGCGACCGCGAACGTCATCGCGAAGCTCGCGATCGGCGTTGCGGACGACGCGCTGACGACCTATGCACTCGCGCACCGCGGCGACGTTGTCATTGCGCCGGCGATGAACTCGTTCATGCTCGCGCACCCGACCGTGACGCAGAACCTCGCGACGTTGCGCGCGCGCGGCGTCGACGTCGTCGAGCCCGACTGGGGCTTGCTGGCGTGCGGCGACGAGGGAGCGGGACGGATGCCCGACGCCCCGGTGCTCGTCGAGCGCGTCCGCGCGCACTTTGTGAGTAAGGACCTCGAAGGGAAGTCGGTTCTCGTCACCGCCGGACCGACGCGTGAGGCGATCGATCCGGTGCGCTACATCTCGAACCGTTCGTCGGGGAAGATGGGCTACGCGATCGCCGAGGCGGCGCGGAGACGCGGCGCGAACGTGACGCTCGTGTCGGGGCCGGTCTCGATTCCGGCGCCCAGCGGCATTTCGATTTCACAGGTCACCAGTGCCCGCGAAATGCACGATGCAGTGCTCAGCGCACTGCCGCAGCAGATCATCATCAAAGCCGCAGCCGTCGCCGACTTCGCGCCGCGGCAAGTCGCCGCCCGCAAGATCAAGAAAGAGCGCGGCCGCGACGAGCTGACGCTGAACCTCGGCAAGACGCCGGACATCCTCGAGTCACTCGCAACAGTGAAGCCGCATCCGTTCATCGTGGCGTTTGCCGCCGAGACGGACGACGTCGTCGAGAACGCGAAGAAGAAGCTGCAGTCGAAGAGCGCCGACCTCATCGTCGCGAACGACGTCTCCGACAGCAGCATCGGCTTCGACTCCGACCAGAACGAAGTGCTGATCATCGCGCGCGACGGCAAGAACGTGAAGATCGCGAAGTCGTCGAAGCTCGTCGTCGCCAACCGGATCCTCGATGAGGTGGTGAAGCGGCTGTGACGAGCGTTCGCGACGAGCTGGCGTTCTTGCGGGACATGGGGTTTACGCACCTGGATTTGTCGGTCCTCAGTCCTCAGTCCTCAGCCCTCAGCCCGAGGACCGAGGACCGAGGACCGAGGACTGATCCCGGCGACGACTGGACCGGCCTCCGCGACCTCGCCCTCGCATGCACGCAATGCCGCCTCGCCAAGACCCGCACCCAGGTCGTCTACGGCGTCGGCAATCCGCACGCGGAGCTGATGTTCATCGGCGAGGCGCCGGGGAAGGATGAGGACCTGAAGGGCGAGCCGTTCGTGGGGCGCGCGGGGCAGCTCCTGACCGACATCATCAAGGCGATGAAGCTGACGCGCGACGACGTCTACATCGCGAACGTCATCAAATGCCGTCCGCCTGAGAACCGCAATCCCGAGCCCGACGAGCTCGACGCCTGCCGTCCGTTCATCAAGCGCCAGATCGAGCTGATCCAGCCGAAGGTCATCGTCACCCTCGGCAAGTTCGCGCTCCAGAGCCTCACCGGCCGCGCCCACGCCATCTCCGGCGCGCGCGGCCAGTGGACCGAGTACGACGGCATCAAAGTGATGCCGACCTATCACCCCGCGTACCTGCTGCGCACCCCGTCCGCGAAGAAAGACGTGTGGCAGGACATGAAGAAGGTGATGGCGGAGCTGGGGATCACCTTTTAGTGCTTAGGTGTGTCCGTCATCCTGAGCCGCGTAGACGGCGAAGGATCTCCGAATTCGCGGCACGTGGCTCGAGCGGCGCCTCTGGAGATCCTTCGCCGCGCTACGCCGGCTCAGGATGACGGCGCCGTCGCCGCCTCCTAAGCACTAAGCACTGAGCACTAAGCACTAGCACCGTGGCTGCGCTGATTGCTGCGCCGAGGACGAACGAGAGCGGCTGGTAGACGAGCCGGATGTGATGCGCGCCTTTCGGTACGTGGACGCCGAGGAATGTGGCGTTCGCGATGTGGACGGGGGTGGACGCGCCGTCGACTGACGCGCGCCAGCCGTTCCAGGCGGATTCGGAGACCACGATCCAGCCGTCGTTGCCCATCGAGGCGTGGAGGTCGAGCTTGGATCCGTTCTCGCGCAGA
>DASYSN010000316.1:0-7573 GCA_036003305.1 Thermoanaerobaculia bacterium | reverse complement strand
TCGAACGCCAGCCGCGTCACGCCGGCTTTGTAGACGAGCGGAACGACGCGTGCGATCAACTGCGGATCGTGCTGGATACGATGAAATTCGCCAACGAAGACGACGTCATGGTCGCGGAACTTCGACACGATGTAGTCCTCGCGTCACTGTGACGCGTGATGCCCCCTCCCCTTCATTGCAGCGTGCGCGCGACGCGAAAGCCCATGATGACGGCGCGATAGTCGGCGGGATTGCGTTCTCGGGTGGCGGGCCGCAGCAGCCACGCCGGAAACATCCATGAGCCGCCGCGATCGACTCGCAGGCAATTGCCCTGTTTGTCCCTCGCCTTCGGGTCGGTCGATGGAGAGTCGTTCGCGCGCCCGTCCGCCGCAATACCGGCGTAGCTGTTGTCGTAACAGTCCTCGGTCCACTGCCAGACGTTGCCCGACATGTCGTAAAGGCCGAACGCGTTCGGCGGCTTCTCGCCGGCCGGATGCGTGTGGCCATCCGCGCAAAAGAGACCTTCCACTTTGGTGCAGCCGGAGTTTGCGTTGAACCAGGCGTGAGCGGGAGCGGCGTCGACGTCTTCGCCCCAGTTGAACTTCGTCGTCGTTCCGGCGCGCGCGGCGTACTCCCACTCCGCTTCGCTCGGCAGCCGATAGCCACCGCGATGGGTCTTGCCGTTCAACCATGCGACATAGGCGCGCGCATCCTGCCAGCTCACGCAGACGACCGGATCACTGTCCGTCTGCGCGAAGCCGGGATTTGACCAGCTCAACTTCGGATCCTTCTCCCATTTGAAGATGGCGCGGCCGCTGCCGCAACCGTCACCGGCGCGGTATCCCGTCTCGCGAACGAACGCCCCGTACTCGCCGCGTGTGACGTCGTACTTGCCGAAGGCGAACGAGGGCACGGAGACCGGATGCTGCGGCGCTTCATCGGCGACCGATGCGAGACTGCCGCCGTGAGCGGCGGCCCACGATTTCTCTTCCGCCGGCGACCCCATCGTGAATGTGCCGGCCGGGATCACCACCATGTCCGGACAGACGGAGCAGTCGCGGAAGCCGTCGCCGGCCGCGCTGTGGCAGCTCCAGAGGATGGAGAGCAACACAACCAGGAGCATGCAGATTGGTGTTCGCTTCATCGTGCGGCCTCCGTATTGACTACTACGCTGGCCGTTGATGCTACTACAATCTCCGTAGCAGCACCGCTTTCATTAGACTGACCTCCATGCGCAACGCGATGCTGATCGGCGCTTCCCTCCTGTTCCTCGTCGCAGCGACACCAAAGAAGTCGAGCGCCCGCGCTGACTGGAAGGACGTGGAGGCGGCCATCGGCCACGCCGGCACGCTGCTGCCGGGCGGCGTGTACAAGGTGAGCTTTCCGCGCGGCGACCTCTCCGTCACGCTCGACGGCGTCGCCATCAAGCCGGCGCTCGCCCTCGGCTCATGGGCTGCGTTCAAGGACATCGGCGGCGGTCACGTGATGGCGATGGGCGATCTCGTGCTGCTGGAGTCGGAAGTCACGCCGGTGATGGACGCGCTGCAGAAGGGCGGCATCCAGCAAAGCGCGCTGCACAATCACCTCATCGGCGAGTCGCCGCACGTGATGTACATGCACTTCGACGGTCACGGAGACGCGGCGAAGCTCGCGCAGACGTTGCACGACGCCCTCGCGCTCACGAAGACGCCGATGGGGCCGATGCCCGCTCCGCCGGGCACGCCTCCCGCGATCGACCTTCCCACCGCCGATCTCGAACGCATCATCGGGCGTCCTGGGAAGATCGCCGGAGGGACGTACCAGTTCGCAGTCCCGCGCGCGGAGAAAATCATGGAGCACGGCGCGGAAGTGCCGCCGTCGATGGGGATGGCGATTCCGCTCAACTTCCAGCCGACCGGCGACGGACGTGCCGCGATCACCGGTGACTTCGTCTTGCTCGCGTCCGAGGTCAATCCGGTGATCCGGATTCTTCGCAGCGGCGGCATCGCCGTCACCGCGATCCACAGCCACATGCTCGAAGAGACCCCGCGCGTCTTTTTCCTGCACTTCTGGGCCAACGACGACGCCCGGAAGCTCGCCGCAACGCTCCGCACCGCGCTCGACGCGATGAATGTGAAGAAGTAGCGGGCCGGCGATCTACTTCGCAGGCGACGGCATCGTTCGGAACGCCGGCATCATCGGTTAATATGGCATGACACCAATCCACTATGCCCATCAGGGACGACCCCCGCCTTGCGTCTTTCAAGCCCGAACGCAACCCTCTGGACATCATCAAGAGCTTCATCGGCGATGACGCGGACGCTCTCGCGCGGTTGGAGGCATTGATCCCCGAGTATCGGAGAGCTCACCAGCCCTTCATGCGACAGACCCTCAACGGCGTCCTCGCCGACCGCTATGGTGAAGCCGAGCGCGTGTACAACTGGGGCCGCACCGCCGGCAATCTCGACCCGGACTCCTTGCGGCACGTCTCGAATTACCGCGTGCGGTTGGGCAACCTCGTTACCCTGTCGGGGACCGCGATCGCTACTCCCGCTCTGATCCAACAGGTCCGGACATTCGACACTGACAACCAGATCGAGGAAGACTACCTGGATAACGCGCGGACGGCATTCCGAAGGCAGCAGGACGAGCAGCGTCGCCGCGACATCGAACGAGCGCGGGAGATGGAAGAAACCCGGCGGCGGCGCCACGTCCTCGATGCTCACAACAGCGTGCAACTTCTCGCTCGGCAAACACCGCCCCGATTTGAACGGGGAGGCGCGCTCGTCGCGAACATGGTCTGCGCCGTAGTGGACGTTGGCACCGGCAATTCCGCCACCGGCCGTGCCGGTCATGGAATTGGAAGGGCGGCGTTGGAGGCGACGACCGGCATCACTGTTCCGAGCGGAGCCGCACACGCATTCGTGGTCGCCGATCCCACCAACTGTGCGGAGTGGGAAGCCGTCTACAACCTGATGACTGCCTCCCCGCGCACCATCAAGAGCGATCTCTACTTCGCCTCCGCCACTCCCGGCGGCGGCCACTTGATCCCGCCGTGCGACAACTGCAAGCGTTGGATCCGAGCGATCGGAGCCCGGGCGCACGGCTTTGATCAGTGATCAGCGACGCGGGCGCCGGTGTGACAGCGACAATCGACGCTCAAAAAGTGAATTGGCGTCCCCAGCGGGATTCGAACCCGCGTTGGCGCCGTGAAAGGGCGCAAGGCTCGGTTCATTCTCTCTCGGGAGATTTCCTTCGCCTCTCGCGGAGGGGACGGAAGCGCGGCGTAACTGGCAACTCCGTTCCCAGTTTTGAGAGTGGTTTTGAGAGTATGTCAACATATTGACGGTCCAGCGGCCAACATCTCGGCGATGCGCCGTTCTTCGTCGGACACGATCGCGCTACCGCAGGCTCCACATACGCCGCCTTTCGGGCCACGAGGTGCGACGCACGTGCAGGCAGGGAGGCTGACCATTCCGACGGTCGGTCGACCAGCGACCGCCGAAACATGCGGGCGCCCATAAATTCGCGTTCTCCATTCATCCATTGCTCGCCTCCTCCGCTCGCCGTTCCTCCGACGTGAACCCTTCCCGCTCGATCCTTGCGAGCGCTTCGACGGCAGGCATGAGCGATCCCTTCGTCAGGTGCGCATACCCATCGCCAACCTCACGCCGTGCGTGGCCGGCGATCTCATCTCGGTGAACCTTTGAGAATCCCGCCGTTGCCAGCCACGAAAGCGCCGTGTGCCGGATCGAATGCGGGATCAAATCCTTTTCGATCCCGGCGAGTCGAACCGCGAAGGCGAACGTCTTCTCTACTTCCTGCGTCGTTAGGACGTGACCGTTGGCCCGCGCGTAGACGAAGGCTGCAGGGAGGCCGCGTTGCCTACTCTCCAGTTCCGCGCGCCACGGCGCGGCGATCGGAAGGATCTTCTCTTTCTCGGTCTTCTCCTGGTACAGCGTGACGATGCCGCGGCGAAGGTCGACGTCGCGCCAGCACATCCTCGTCATCTCGTGTAACCGCGCGCAGCCGAAGAGGAGGGCGCGGAAGTACGGGCCGAGCTCGCGCATGCGTTCGAACCGGATCCGAGATGCCTCCGACTCTGGGTTGCGCTTACCGGAGCCATAGTTCCTACCGTTCACCATCCGCACGGGACCTTCTTCGCGTTCGCGCGCAAGGAACGCCCGATACGCCGCGAAGTCGGTGAATGCGTTCATGAACGCCCGCCACTCTTCCGGCTCGAAAAACTCTTTCCGCGAGGTGCCGGCGCCGACGCGTTCGACTGCGCCGCGCGGGATTGGGTTGCGCTCGATCCTCTCTTCCGTCTGCGCGAAGTTGAGGACCGCGCGAAACACGTTCCACTCCCGGTCAATCGTGTCGCCGGACGCCTTACCTTCCCTCTCCCGCTGGTACCGGCGGAAGTCGCTCGACTTGATGTCGGCCGCGATCCGAGCACCAAAGAACGGCAATAGGTGCAGGCGGATGATCTGCTCGTTCCGCTTCCCGCCCCTTCCCGCCTCCAGGTACGCCGCGCAGAGCTGCGCAACCGTGATCTCTCCCGGCCGCGCGGCCATGTAGCCGACACCGATCCGTAGCGCTTCTTCTTCTTTCGCTTTCACCTCTAGCGCGTAGAGAACCGACTTGGCGAAGTCCTTGGGGTGAAGTGACGCCCGCCGGATGCGAACGGAGTGCGACTTGCCTCGCTCCTCGATCGGCAGCGCAGCGCATTTCCTGCACGAACAGAACGCCGGATGAACGATCCACGGCTGGATCTGTAGGCTCCCGATCTCTCCGGTGACGTGCGTCGCGTGCTTCGTGCGGACCATCTGTCAGCGCCCCTTCTGCTTTTCAAGAGCCTTGCGCCATACGTCGATCGGGAGGTAGCCGCTGTAAATCTGGTCGATCGGGATGCGGCCTTCTTTCTCGCCGTTGCGCTTTTCGAGGGTGTAGATTTTGGCGTCGATCTTACTCCTCACGGTCTTGACGCTGCCATGGCCGTACAGCCGTTCCTCGATCGCCGCGGCTTCCTTCACGGTCACCCTCGTGACGTCGCCGAGACGAGAGAGAAGGACCATGACGACGGCCGTCATCTCCTCCCCTTGGCGCACCTTGTCTGCGACGATCTTCTCGAGAGAGTCGATTCGCTTCGCGAGGTCGTCGGAGGAGAGGGGTGTGGTCATACGAGAATGACCTCTACGTCGTCGAGCCGTACGATTTCTTTCGCTATCCATTTCGCGCCCGCGACGTACACCTCGCCGAGGCGAAGGACTTCCGCCAAGGTCTCCGGCTCCTTCCCCGTGAAGACCTTCACCCGCCTTCCGCGAGGAGGCCTCACGCGCTCAATACTGAATCCGATCGAGAGCCGATGGTTGCGGGCAGAGCGGAAGAAGTACGCGCGTCTGTCGCCGTGAGTCTCTATGAGGTAGGGTTTCATCCCTTCCCCTCGCAATCCACCTTGATCACCTCAACCGGAATACCTTTCTTCTTCGCCCTCCGTATCGTGTCCCACGTACCCTTTGAGTGCTGGCAGGGGAAGGCGATCAGGGAGTCGGATTCATCGACGATCTGTTGGTTGCGGCGACGACAGGCGGCGGCAAATGACCCTCCAGGTTCGCGCTTCGTAGGGCAAAGCGTGAACGGGATGCCGCCGCCAGTAGCCCACGCTTGCGCCATAGCGTCCGTTCCGAGCGTGCCGCCGGAGACGACATCGTTGATCCCGCGACCCGCGAGATGCGCCGCGAGCTTCACGTAATCGTTCCAGTGGCGAGAGCCGACGATGCCGTAGGTGGTCATGACCGCGATCCCGCGCTACGCTGGCGAACGGCCTGGCTCGTCACGTCGCGATGACCTTTGCATTCGGGACACAGCGCGTCACCGTGCGCGTCACAGTCAACGTCTTCGATCTCAAGGTTGACGCGTTCGGGATCGCCGCAGTGATTGCACTCCTCTTGGTAGACGCGTTCGTCATCACCGTCGCCGTTATTGGTCGCGATGTCGCTCTGCCCGTACGTGTCCGGCATGTCGGCGTCGCGGAGTGCTCGGTTCGTTCTTGCGACGACCTTCAGGCACCGCTTGCACGCGGTCGCGGGCGGCGTCGCATGGCGCGTGGTGTCGTCTCGCGCCGTCTTTGCGCCGCACTCGCTCGTGGAAATGCCCGGCATGAAAAGGTGATCTCCGATCCAGCCGGTGCGCAATACCTCTGAATGTAGCGGGAGCATCATCGTCCCTCCTTCACCATCTGCAGCCGAGTCCGAGCGTCTATGTACCGGGAGAGCTGAGACGCCGGCAGCGTCGTCCCGCGTGACGGATCGAGGTTGTCATCTAGGTCCGCAATCTTCACCGTGATCGCCGTGAGGTTGCTCGATGTTGCGATGCGCTCGATGTATTCGCGCCACGTCTCCAGCATCGGGACGCGTGGACAGGGCGGCCCCGGCTTCCGCGTCAGAAGATCGATCGCCGCGATCTCCTCTTCGCCGTACCCCGCCTCCCGGAGATCATCGTCCGTGACTCCGCAGTCCTCTTTCACATCATGCAGCACCGCCACGTGCCACATCTCCTCCGGCACTCTTCTCATGACCGAGAGAGGGTGAGCGATGTAGGGGACTCCGGCCTTGTCTCTCTGGCCTTCGTGGAGAGCGGTGGCGTAGGCGATGGTGTCGTCGATAGAGGGGTGAGGGGTCAAAGCCGATCTCCGAAGTGACCTTGCGACTCCCGGCCATCATGATCGAAGCGCACGTCCACGAGGTTCGGGTACACGCCGAAGAACTCCGATCTCTTCCCGTACCACCGCAGGACCGTCGCTTCTCGCATCGTCACGCTTGGCGGTGTGGCGGTGTCGTTCACGTAGAGCGTCGGATCGAAGACGATCACTCGCGTACCAGGCCACAACTCGCGCATGAACGCGCTCATGACGCCCGCCCCTGTTGGTTCGCCCGGCAAATCTCCAGCGTCACGTCCTCACCGCAGTCATCGCAAATGAGCCATCCTTCGGCCTGTTCCGTGAAGCTGATGTGGATGCAGTCGGCGTCGGCGCCGTCATCCGGGTAGTCGTCGATTTTGATCATTCCGCGTTCTTCATTTTCTCCGCGAGTTCGCGGCAAGCTAGAGCGGCGCCGGGTTGCGTGGCCTTCAGCAATTGAGCCGCGCGGCGGAGCGCGTTGATGTCCGACGCCTTACTGCGCCGATCCATATCGGCATCCCATTTATCTGCCGACGCCTTCGCTCTGGCCGCTACTGCCGCCGGGTCGTGCTGTTTGCAGAACAGGTTTTGGGGGCCAGTTACGGCCTTGCGCTGGCACTGATAGAACGTGCCCGCGCGCCCTCGCTCTTGAACCTCTTCGGCGCAGTATCCCTCACGAAAGGCGTGCTTGATTGGATGCCCGTAGCGATACTTTCGCGCCTCGGCCAGAGTCTTCGGAGGATCGATCATGCGCCTTCCTTCCCCTTCAGCACCTCAATTGCGGCGAGCAACTCGGCGCGCCTGTCATCCGCCGCGCGAATTCGCCGCAGACATCCCGTCGTTCGGCATTCGCAGGCCGAGAAGTCACCAGCATCGCGACGGCGCTTCGCGGCCTTCACATGCGGCATCGTGCCAGCGATGAATCGTGCCTCTTCT
>DASYSN010000315.1:0-14669 GCA_036003305.1 Thermoanaerobaculia bacterium | reverse complement strand
GGCGCCGAGGTCGGAGACGAGGGCGGCGGCGGCGGCCATGGTGCCGCCGGTGGCGAGGACGTCATCGACGATCAGGACGCGATCCTCGCTGCCGACGGCGTCGTTATGGATCTCGAGAACGTCCTTGCCGTATTCGAGCTCGTATTCGTAGCGGCGCTTCGTCCAGGGCAGCTTGCCCGGCTTGCGGATGGGGACGAAGCCGCAGTTGAGGATGCGCGCGACGCAGCTGCCGAAGATGAAACCGCGCGACTCGATCGCGGCGACGCTGGTGATCCCTTCGCCGAGGAAGGGTGCGGCGAGGAGGCGAACGGTCTTTTCGAGCGCGACCGGATCGCGGAGCAACGGGGTGATGTCCTTGAAGATGATCCCCGCCTTCGGAAAGTCGGGGACGTCCCGGATGAACGATTTCAGCTCTTCAGCGCTCATGTCAGAACTTGACGTCGAAGTCGGGCAGTCGTCCGGTGAACTCCTTCGACTCCTGGTCGATCTTGGTCACCTCGGCGTAGCGCGGCCCTTCCTTCAACTCTTCCAGCCATTCGTCGATCGCGTCCTTCTCCCCCTCGACTGCCGCTTCGACCGAGCCATCGCGATTGTTCTGGATGTAGCCCTTGAGGCCGAGCCGACGCGCGACGCGCGTGGCAAAGAAGCGGTAACCGACGCCTTGCACCTTCCCGTGGATCCGGATCAAGCGCATCTCTTTCATGGCGACGGGATTATGTCAGACCTCGGTCCTCGGTCCTCAGTCCTCGGATCAGTTTCCGGCAACTCATCTGAGGACCGAGGACCGAGGACCGATTCAGCGGCGGCGGTGCTTTTTCTTAGCGCGAGTCTTCTTCGCGGGCTTGGGCTTCGGAGCCGGAGCGGGCGCGACCACCGGGGCCGGTGGCGGGGTCGACTTGATCGTGTTGATCTCGTTCTCCGCGGCCGCGAGGCGAGCGATCGTCATCGAGAGCGACTCGCGAAGCGTTGCAAGCTCGTGCTCGGTTTTCGTGCCGTCATCGGCGTCGAGACGGATCAGGGCGAGCGTCGCGGCGGCGGCCGCGTCGGTGCGGGGATATTGCTGGATGATCCGCGCCAGCGACGTCCGCGCCTGATCAGTCTTACCGGCTTCGATTTGTCCTTTCGCGCGCCTCATCAGCGCCGCGGCCTGGATGTCATTCGGAATGGTGAGGACGAGATAGGCGACGACGGCGCCCAAGATCGCGGAGACGATCGCCGTGACGATCAGCAGTCCGCGCGCGCGCATCTCACTCCTTCCAGCCGAAGCGGCCGACGAGCGGCACGAACTCGGCCGAGCCGCGGTCCTCGATCCGCCATTGCGTCCCGACGCGGGTGACGAGCGCCAGCCGCTGCGACCCTTCCGGTCCGATCGGAATCACCAGCTTGCCGGTCCGCTTGAGTTGCTGCAGCAGCGGCTCCGGGACCTCCGGCGCCGCGGCGGCGACGATGATCCGGTCGAACGGCGCCTGGTCCGACCAGCCGTACGTCCCGTCGAACACCTTCACCGAGACGTTGTGGATCTTCAGCTCGCGGATGATCTCCGTCGCGCGGAGCGCGAGCTCGCTGACGCGTTCGATCGAGAAGACTTTGGCGCACAGTTTTGAAAGTACGACCGCCTGATATCCCGTTCCCGTGCCAATCTCCAGTACCTTTTCGCTGCCGCTGAGATCGAGCAGCTCGATCATCCGGGCCACTATGTAAGGTTGAGAAATCGTCTGGCCCTTGCCGATCGGGAGCGCGCCGGGACCGTACGACTTCACCGCGACGACCGGCGGCACGAACCGGTGCCGCGGCACCTCGCGCATCGCCTTCAGGATCCGTTCGTCCGTGACCCCGCGCGCCGCGACATGGCGATCGACCATGAGCGCGCGCTGATGCGCGAATTCGCGTTCCTCCGCGGCGCTAGGCGTTTTTTGCGACGTCGCCAAGGAGCTCCTCGAGCGGCGCGAGCCGCGAGATCGATTTGTGATGGGTGAGGTCGAGGTGCAGCGGGGTGATCGAGATGTAGCCCTCCTGGATCGCCTCGAAGTCGGTCCCCTCGCCGGGGTACCAGGTCGGAGGGCCGGCGCCGATCCAGAAGTACGAGCGGCCGCGGGGGTCCTGCCGCTCGATGACCGCTTCCGAATAGATGCGGCGGCCGAGGCGCGTCACCTTGACGCCGGTGAATCGGCCGACCGGGAAGTTGACGTTCAGGATCACGTTCGGGTCGCGCTCGTGCTCCAGCGCGTGCCGCACCAGCGCGCCGGCGAAGGTCGCGCAGCGGTCGAACGAGAAGTGCTCGCCGACGAGCGCCGAAAAAGCGATCGACGGGATGTTCAGCAGCGCCCCTTCGAACGCGGCCGAGATCGTGCCGGAGTAGGTGACGTCATCGCCGAGGTTCGGGCCGAAGTTGATGCCGGAGACGACGATGTCAGGGCGCGCGTCGCGCATCAGCTTGAGGACCGCGAGGTTGACGCAGTCCGTCGGCGTGCCGTCGACGATCCACTCGTTCTTCTCGAGCTCCAGCATCCGAAGCGGCCGGTTGAGCGTCAGCGCGTGCGACGCCGCGCTCTGCTCCCGGTCGGGCGCGACGATGATGACCTCGCCGACCGGCGCCAGCACCGCCGCGAGCTTGCGCAGGCCTTCGCTGTAGATGCCGTCGTCGTTGGTGACTAGAATGCGGGGCATGTGGACGCGGCAGTTTAGCGTAGCTGCGAAACGACCATTGCCGCGAGGATCAACCCGCCGCCGATGAGAAGCGCGCTGGTGATCGGCTCGCCGTAGAAGACAACCGAGGTCACCGACGCCGCCACCGGTTCGAACGCGAGTATGACCGCCGCCTCGGTCGCGCTCACGCGGGCCTGACCCCACATCAGCGCCACGAATGCGAGCGCGGTCGTCACGATCGCGGTGAAGAGGATGACGAAGACGACTTCGCGCGAGAACACCGGGCGTGGCGCGAATGACGCCGCGGGGATGGCGAGAACGCCGACGACGAGGATCTGCACCGCCGCGAGCCCCGTCGCGGAATGCCGCGAGGTGAATTCGGCCGTGTAGACGACGTGGAGCGCCGAGGCGACGGCGCAACCGAGGGTGAGCAGATCGCCGATCGAAGGGCGCGTGTCCAATCCACCGATCAGCCACGACGTCCCGACTACCGCGAGCACCGCGGCCATCCACGCGGTCAGCGGCGGCCGTCTCCCGCGCAGGAGACGATCGGCGAACGGCACCATCACGACGTTGAGGCCCGTCAGGAACGCCGAACGCGACGGCGAGATGAACAGCAGTCCGCGCGTCTGTCCCCAGTACGCCAGAAAGAGCAGAAAGCCGAGGACCGCGGCGGGACCGATGACATCATGGCGAAAAGAGCGCCTTCGCGCGGCGATGACGGAGAGGATCGCCGCGGCGACCAGAAAGCGGAAGGCGATGAACGGCTCGGGGGCGATGGAGCGGAGGACGTCCTTGATCAGCGCGAACGTCGCACCCCAGGCGCAGGCGACGAAGAGGAGCGCGAACGCGGCGCGGTGGGTGTGCTTCACCTCGTCGAAGTTGCTGCCGGCCGGTTCTTCTGCAGCACCGCGAGCTGCTTGTACATCTGCAGGAACACGAGCGCGAAGAAGAGCAGCATCAGCAGGCCGGCGATCCGGACACCCCAGCGGTTCATGACGTGAACTTCTCCGCGTGCTTCGCCGCCCACTCGATCGCGTAGCGCATCGGCGCGGCGTCGGCGATGCCCTTGCCGGCGATGTCGAACGCCGTGCCGTGATCGACGGAGACGCGCAGATACGGCAGCCCGATCGTCACGTTGACGGAACGCGCGAAGTCGAGCGTCTTCACCGGAATGAGTCCCTGGTCGTGATACATCGCGATGACGACATCGTACTTGCCCTCGCGCGCGGCGAGGAAGAGCGTGTCGGCCGGCAGCGGTCCCGAGGCGTCGACGCCGGCGCGCTGGGCGAGCTGGACGCCGCGGAGGATCTCTTCCTCCTCGTCGCCGAACTTCCCCCCTTCGCCGGCGTGCGGGTTCATCGCCGCCACGCCGATCCGCGGCTGCGATCCGTACAACCTCGCGTACTCGCGCGCGGTGAGCTTCGTCAGCGCGGCGATGTCCTCTCCGTTCACGCGTCGGATGGCGCTCCAGAGCGGCTCGTGCACCGTCAGGAGCGCGACGCGGAGTGACGGCGAGTCGAAGTACATCGCGTAGTCGTGCGCGTAACGCTTCCGCCCCGCCTTCGACGCGAGCAGTTCGGTGTGGCCGGGGAACTTGCAGCCGGCGAGCGCAATCGACTGTTTGTGGATCGGGGCGTTCACGAGGCCGGAACACTCGCCGCGCGCGATGGCAGCAAGCGCCTGGTCGATGGCGTCCAAAGCCGCGCGCCCGTTTTCGGCGGAGACGACGCCGTACCCGCCGCGCGGCTCCCGTGTCCCGAACGTCCGCGCCGGCACACTGATCTCCGCCAGCGCCTTCTCGACCACCTCGGGACCGACACCTGCCGGATCGCCGAGCGTAATGGCGAGCGGCTTCATGGGGACATTCTAGGAGAGTTGATGCTGCATGGCGTCGGCATCCGGCATCCGGCATCCGGCATCCGGCATGAGGAACCGGATGCCGGTTACCGGATGCCGGTTACCGGATGCCGGCCTTTTACAGCTCGTCCTGCTTGAACATGTACTTGATGTAGTGCTTCTGGATCAGCAGGTTCGGCTTGTCGACGCGATTGACCTTTAGGCAGTTGCGGTCGTACCACTCGATCCAGCCGCGGATCTCCTCGCCGTCGGTCATGATGATGACCATCGGCGTCTTCGCGTTCATCTGCTTGAGGTAATAGAAGTTCTCCGCGTTCGTCGACTCGGGAGGGGCGGTCCGCTGCTGCCGGACGTTGCTGTTGCCGTGGCCATTGCCGTCGCGGCGCGGGCGCTTGATGTCGGCCGTGATGGAGCGGAACATCCGGCGGTTTACCGCGTAATTTCCGTCGGCCTCGGTGGGCCTGTGCGAGAAGGACATTCGGAACCTCCGTGGCGTCTGACGAATGCGATTGGATTGCTGGCGCTGGAAGCTTTACAAGTTGCGTGCCGCGGTTGCCACACCACCACCTTTTTACCTAGAATTCGGCGCCCGCCAGATCCCACCACGGAGGTTCCCTTGAATTCAGTCGTGTGTATTGCCCAGGTCCCCGACACGGAGTCGAGGATCAAGATCGGTGCGGACAGACGCCACATCGACGAAGCAGGTTTGAAGTTCATCGTTTCGCCGTACGACGAGTTCGCGCTCGAAGAGGCGATCAAGTCGAAAGAGAAGAGCGGCGGTGACGTCACGGTCGTGACGTTCGGTCCCGACCGAGCGGCGCAGGCGCTCCGGGAGTGCCTCGCGCGCGGCGCCACGAAGGCGCTGCACATCAAGGCGGACAACGCCGTCGATGCCGACTCGCTCGGCATCGCGAAGGTGCTCGCGGCGGCCATCAAGTCGATCCCGCACGACCTCGTCTTCTTCGGAAAGCAGGGTGTCGGCATCGACAACGCCCTCGTCGGACCGATGACGGCCGAGCTCCTCGGCTATCCGCAGGTCAACGTCGTCACGCACCTCGAGGTCGGCGACGGCAAGCTGACCGCGCACCGCGAGATCGAAGGCGCCGAGGAGATCATCGAGGCGTCGCTCCCCGCGGTGATCACGGCGCAGAAGGGGCTCAATGAAGTCCGCTTCGCGTCGATCAAAGGAATCATGGCCGCGAAGAAGATTCCGATCGAGACGAAAACCGTCGCCGACCTCGGACTCTCCGACTCCGACGTCTTCAACCAGCGCGCGACGGTCGTCTCACTGGAGATGCCGCCCGAGAAGAGCGGCGGCCGCAAGATCGACGGCGGCGACGCGAACGCGGCGGCCGCCGAGATTCTCAAGTACATCCGCGAGGAGGCGAAGGCACTCTGATGGCCGGCGTACTGGTATTCACCGAAAGCAAAGACGGAAAACTGAAGAAGATCTCGCGCGAGGCGCTGTCGATCGGACGCAAGCTCGCCGAGGCTGCCGGCGGCGAGCTCGCCGCGTTCGCGGTCGAGCGTGGAGCGGCGGAAGAAGCAGGCAAGTACGGCGCGAAGAAGCTCTACGTCGCCGATGCCGGCGCCTACAACACCGAGCAGTACACGGCCGCTCTCGAAGCGGCGATCAAGGCGGCGCAGCCTGCGGTCGTCCTCTTCGGCGGCAGCTCCAACGGACGCGATCTCGCGCCACGCGTCGCCGCGCGAGTGGACGCCGGCGTGGCGAGCGACGTCGATCGCCTGGAGTGGAAGGACGGCAAGCTGAGTGCGCGGCGTCCCATCTACTCGGGAAAAGTGTTCGCGACCGTCGAAGTGAGCGGCACGCCCGCGATCGCGACCACGCGCGCCAACGCCTTCCCGGCGGAAGAAGCGGGCGGCGGCGCGGCGGAAGTCGTCGACGTGGCGTTCACGAAGGGTGAAACGAAGGCGAAGGTGGTCGACACGAAGGTGCCGGAGGCGGGCGAGCTCTCGATCGCCGAGGCGGACATCATCGTCAGCGGCGGCCGCGGTCTGAAAGAGGCGCAGAACTTCTCGTACATCCGCGACCTCGCGCACGCCATCGGGGGCGCGGTCGGCGCGTCGCGAGCGACCGTCGACGCCGGATGGATCGACCACCAGCACCAGGTCGGCCAGACCGGGCGCGTCGTCAGCCCGAACCTCTACATCGCCGCCGGCATCAGCGGCGCGATCCAGCACCTCGCCGGCATGTCGTCGTCGAAGCACATCGTCGCGATCAACAAAGACCCCGAGGCCCCGATCTTCCGCATCGCCGACCTCGGCGTCGTCGGCGACCTGTTCCAGGTGCTCCCGGCGCTCACGGAGGAAGTGAAGAAAGCGCGGGCGCACTAACCACCAAGTCAAATCCGCCTTCTTCTGTCATCCTGAGTCGCCGCAGCGAAGCGGAGGACGACGAAGGATCCGGTGCTGGAACCAGAAGCGCGTTCCAGCTACGGGTGGCTGGAACGTATGACTCGTTTCAGCACCGGATCCTTCGGTGCGCTACCGCGGCTCCGCCGCTCCGCCACCTCAGGATGACAGTGGTTCTTCAGAAATCCCCTGTATTTTTCCGGCCCTCTCCGCGACTCACTCGACGGGTAGCAAGTCGCAACCAACCTGTTGAGAAAGAAAAGGAGAGTGCATTCCATGAAACGTTTCCTGATGTCTTCCCTCATCATCGCAGCGCTGGCGGTCGGTACGTCCGCGTTTGCGGCCACCAATAGCGCCACGCTCACCGTTACCGGCACGATCGACAGCTCGATCAGCATGACGGTCGAATCGGCTGGTGGCACCACCAGCGGCACCGGCACGGCCGCGGCCACTTCCGCGCTCGGCTCGATCAGCAAGTACGGCTCGGCGCCGACCGGCTTCACACTGGCACGCGGCGCCTCGAACTGGACGCTTTCGTCCACCGTCGGCGTGCAGGTCGACAAGGCCAATCTGACCAGCACCGACTACACGCTGGAGGCGCAGCTCGGCTCCGCGCCAGCTTCCGGCGTGACGTGGAAGCTGAACGGCTCGACGCTGTCCGACAGCGCCGCGACGACACTGACGAGCACCGGCACGTACGGCTCGACCGGTTCGTACTCGTGGGACATCGTGGTCGCCGACAGCGCGGCCGCCGCCGCGATCGACAACACGATCAACTTCACCGCCACCTCGAACTAAGAGAGCCCAATGCGACCGGCTAACGCCATCGCGATGCTGCTCGCGCTGACTCTGAGCGCGGGCAGCATCGCACTCGCCGCTCCGCGCCGCCGCGCCGTCGCGCCGGTCCCGGACGATGTGACGATCACCTTCGTCTCCCGTCCCGGCCTCCTCGACCTCGGCAGCGTGGTTCACAAGGCGAGCGAGACGATCCAGATCCGCGTCGACCGCCGCGGAGGGAGCCGCGGATCGGCAACCCTGCGTGCGTACCTGGTATCGCCGGACACGCGCTGCTCGATTCGCGTCGATGGCCAACTCCTCGGTGCCGCGCCGATTGTCATCGATCCCCAGGTCCCGATCGGAGCCGTCGCTTCGCACCGGATCAATGTCGACGTGCCGGTGACGGCTGCCGAAGGGCCACTGAACACCACGATCGCGTGGGAAGCCTCGACGAACTAGGAGTCATCAGAATGCGACGGATCCTCAATCTTCTGCTCCTCGTCTGCGCGACCAGCGCCTATGCGAACAACGGAGCGCTTTCGGTCAGCCCAGCGGTGATCATGCTCCGCGGCGAAGCGGGACAGAGCACGACCCAACGCATGCTGCTGACCAACGGCACCTCGCGTCCGTTCTCGTTCGAGCTCGTCGCGGAAGACGTGGTCGTCCGGAACACGAAGCGTCTGCTGGTGCCGGCAGGCGAGACGGCCGGGAGCATCGCTGCAACCGCCGTTTTCTCGCAACGCAGCGTCACGATTCCGGCGGGATCAACGGTCGGCGTCGATGTGACGGTGACGATCCCTCCGCGCACGCCGATCCGCGCGATCACGGCGCTGTTCCACGGGAAGGACAAGATCATGCGCGGCAACGTTCCGACGACCGTGTCGATCGGGATGCTGATGACCTTCGCGCTCTCGGATTCGATCGGAGTCGACGCCGGCATCCCGGCGATCACGGCGCAGAGCGCGACCAGGAATGCCGAGTTCTCGCAGCCGTTCGCGAACAACGGAACGGAACCATTCGTCGCGAAGGGAATCGCGGCGATTCTCGACACGAACGGCGCGCTCGTCGGCAAGGCGCCCCTCGAGTCGCGTCGCGTGCTACCGGGCGAGCAGGTGTCGTTGCACGGCGAGTTTGCCGGCGAGCTGGCGCGCGGGAAGTACCGCGTGCTGCTGACGTGCGATGCCGGCGGGAAGGTGATCACTCGTAGCGCCGAGATGGTGGTCAGATGAAGCGGACGATCCTTCTCGCCTGCCTCTGTGTGGCGCCGGCAATCCTGCCGGCGACGGCACAGGAAACCGCCGGCAGGATTGCCGGTGCCACACAGAACCAGGTCACCGTGACGGCCGGCGCGGCGCGGCAACTCCTGGCGCCGGGCGTCACCGCAGCATACGCGGTCGACGGGTCGATCGCCGAGGCGTCGTCGCGGAGCGGCGTCGTGACGATCTCCGGCAAGAGCGCCGGAACGACGCGCGTCGTCATCGTGACGATGGAAGAGACGCGCACGATCGACGTCGTCGTCGTGGGCCGCGTCGCCGCAACGCCGATCACGGCGGAAACGAAGGCGCCTGCCGCGGCGGTGGAAACCCGCTACACGAGCAGCACGCGCCAGGCGACGACGACAATCGACGTCGCCAGCGGTGACGAGAAACGCCGGACCGAAGTGCACGTGATGAACGTCAATCAGCCGCGCGCGTCGTTCCCCTCCGCGTCGTATTCGATCGTCACGCCGGCGCGGCGGATCACGTTCTTCGACCGGCCGGTCGACAACTCGCCGCTCACCCTCTCGCGCACGAACCTGCGCGGGTTCCATCTCGAGAGCGATACGTGGCGCGTTCACGCCGGCTACACCGGCGCGGCGTTCTACGACGGCATCGTTCTTCCCGCGCAACGCGAGCTGGTGTTCGGCGCTTCGTATATCTACCGCGTGTCGCCGATGCTCCGGCTGATGCCGAATGTTTACTTCTATCCGAGCCATGGTGTCGCCGAGGACCGTCGGGGCGCCGTCGCATCGTTGCTCGCCGATTACGGCGACAGCGATGCGTTGCGTGCTCGGGGCGAAATCGGCGTCAGCCGCGGCGTCGGCGGCGCGCTGCAGCTCTCGATGGATCGCGGCGGCCAGCTCCTGCGCGCCGACCTCCGTTTCGAGCCGCGGCGGTTCGCGGGCGCGGGTCCGAGCGACCTGCACGGCTTCTATTCCGACGCGTCGTGGAGCGGCCGCCTCGGCGACCGCGTCAGCTCCATCGTCGACGTCTCCGCGAACCACTACATCCTGCCGAAGTTCGAACAGCGCAGCGTGACGGGCAACGCCGAGGTGCGGTTTCGCGCCACGAAGACGCTGTCGATCCTCGGCGGGGCGAACTACGGCGACTTCGAGGCAATCGTCCCGAGCGGTGCTTCGACGCGCAGCTTCGTCGTTCCCGCGGGCCTGTCGCTCGACTTCCTCCACGGCGGCGTGACGGCGCTCGCGCGTTTCGGCGACTCGTCGTCGTCGTCCGCCACGCACGGCTTCCGTTTCAGCGGCCGCGTCTCGGGCGGTGGCTTCTTCGCGACGGCGTATCTCGACCGGCAGAGCGAGGCGCCGACGCTGGAGCTCATCTTCCGCGACAGACCTGATCTCGCGCTCGCCCTGGAGCAATTGGGATTGACTGCCGAGTCACCGCAAGACATTGCGCGCCTGCTCCGTGACAACGCAGCGCTCATCAACCTCGGGTTCATCGAAGGGGCGACGGTGGACCTTTCCCTCCTCCGCACGCAGGCGGGGCTGGAGCTCGCGTGGCTCTCCAACTCATCAGCGCGACACCAGCTCCGTCTGCGCCTCATCCACGATCGCGCCGAGCGCGTCGCATTGGCGACGACCTCGAACATCGCGACCTTGTCGTACTCGCGCCTGATCACCCCCACGACGGGGGTGCAGGCGTCGCTCTCGACCTGGACGACGAAGATCGGCGCTTCGCCGGCGACGCGCGACCGCTCCGTCGACGTCGGGATCCGCAAGCGCTTCGACGAGATGCCGTCCCTCGGCAGCGGCACGATCAGCGGCACGGTGTTCGCCGACGAAGAGATGAACGGCGCGCCGACCGCACAGAGCCGCGGCCTCGACGGAGTGGAAGTACGCCTCGACGGCGCTCGCAGCTCCACGACCGACACCCGCGGCCGCTACGCGTTCAGCGGTGTCTCGAAGCAGATGCATCGTGTCGCCGCACAGCTCCCGTCTCCGACCTCCTATTTCACGACCGCGTCGACCACCGAAGCGACAGCCGGTGAGCATGTCGACTTCGGCATCGCGAACACGCCGGCGCGTCTGGTCGGCACCATCGTCAGTGACGCCGGCCTCGGCGTCGGAGGGATCGTCGTCGCGCTGACGCACGGCGAGCGGCGCATCACGGCGACGTCCGGCAACGACGGCCACTTCTCGGTCGCCGCGCCCCCGGGCGAATGGCATGCGTCGATCGATCGCGACTCACTGCCAAGCGTCTACATGCTCCCCGAAGAGACTCACGACGTCACGCTCGACCGCGGAGTGCCGAAGACCCTCGGCTTCACCGTGACCGCGATCCGTTCGATCGCGGGCCGCGCGACCGCACCCGGCGAAGTCGAGATCGTCGAGCTCCATCGGCGCGTCATGACCGACAGCGACGGCAACTTCCTCTTCCGCTCCATGCCCGCCGGCACGTTCACGGTTCGCAGTGGCGCTGCGACGGCGAAGGTCGCGTTGTCGAAAGAGCCGGTCAGCGTCCGAGACGTGGTGCTGCATGCGTCCGGAAATCGGACGCATGGCCGATCGGCGAACGCGACAGAAACGCGCTGAATCAGCGCAAAGCATCTCGTATCAACGACTTCCCGCTTTTGGCACTCTGGCGCCGCGCTTGATCTCCAGCAGGGCATGCAGAGAGTTCTGGTAGTCGATGACGACCCCGTGATTGTCGAAGCGCTCATAACGTCGCTCAGCCTCGAAGAGTTCGACGTCATCGGTGTGCACGACCGCGCCACCGCCGAGGAGCGGATCGCGAGCGAGTTCTTCCCGCTGATCCTCACCGACTTGCGGATGCGTTCCGAAGACGACGGCCTGCAGTTGCTCGATGCCGTGGCACGCCTCAGTCCGAAATCGCGGGTCGCGACGATGACCGGGTACGCGGCGCCGGGGATGGAGCAGGAACTCCTGGCGCGCGGCGCGGCGCTGGTCCTCTTCAAGCCGTTCAACGTCTTCGAGACGGCTCGCGTGCTGCGCGAGATGCTCGCCACGATCGAGCAGACCGCCGCGGCGCAGGACGCCGACCTCGCGGCGCTGTACACGAACTCCCTCCGGCTGCTGCACGGAATCGCGCGCAAACGTTTCGGCCTCGATCGCGACGACGCCGAGGAGCTCGTCCAGGAGAGCTGGTGCCTGTTCCTCGAACAACGCGCGAAAGTCATGCAGCCGCGCGCGTGGCTGGCGGGGACGATCGCGAACCTCTGCCGGCAGCAGATCACGCGGCGCGTCAAGTCGCGCGCCGAGGTTCCCGCCGAGGACGCGCCGGAGCTGGCGTACGAGACCGCGGCCGACGCGGCGCTCATCGTCGGACAACTGCTCGACCGGGTCGACGACCGCACCCGTGCCCTCGCAGAGCTGATCGGCATCGAGCGCATGTCGTACGACGAGGTCAGCGCAGCGCTGCGCATTCCCCTCGGCTCCGTCGGCCCGCTGTACATCCGCGCCCGGAAGAAGATGCGCGCGATGTTGACCAGTCACTAGACACCTCGGAACAACTCCGTCATCCTGAGCCGGCGTAGCGCGGCGAAGGATCTCCAGATGCGCCGCTCGAGCCACGTGCCGCGAATTCTGAGATCCTTCGCCGTCTACGCGGCTCAGGATGACGGGCGGGAGAACTAGTCCTACGTCAGACGATTGATCGCTGCGATCAACGTGTCGATGGCGTAGGGCTTGAGCAGCATCGACACATTTCCGCGCGACAGATAGGGCTCCAGACGTTTCTCGCCGCCGTGTCCCGTGGAGAAGATGACCGGCAGGTCCGGATGTGAGGCGGCGATCTGCTGGTACACCTGACTCCCTTCGATGTCAGGAAGCCCGATGTCGAGGATGACGAGGTCCGGCGACGTCCGAGAGACGGCTTCGAGCGCCTCGGCGCCGAGGTTCACCAGTTCCACGGAGAAGTTCTCCTCCCGCAGCAGCAGTGCAATCCCGGTGGCGACGTTCACATCGTCCTCGACCAGGAGGATCCGGCGCTTTCGCCTCGAGCCGCCGGCGATAGGAGGCTCGTCTGCCGCGATCGGGAGGTTGTCGCCCGCGAGCGGGAGAAAAATGTGGAACGACGTTCCCTTGTCCGGCTCACTCTCGACGAAGATCGCTCCGCCGTGGCGCTGCACGATCTGATGCGTGATGGCGAGACCGAGTCCGGTGCCATGACGCTTCGTCGTGAACAGCGGCTCGAAGACGCGGCGCTTGGTTTCCTCCGACATTCCGGCGCCTTCATCCGAGACGATCAGGTGCGCGAACGTGTCGGCCTCCGGCACGACGCCGAACTGAAACGATGCACCGGCGGGTTCGCGGCGGAAGCGGAGCGTGATCCGGCCGCCGCCGGGCATCGCGTCGCGCGCGTTGAGAACCAAATTCGACACGATCTGGTGCAACTGGCCCACGTCGGCGCGCGCGCGCAGATCGCGATCGCCGGCCTCGATTTGGAACGTGTACTGCGGGCCGAGGAGCGGACGCAGCTCGTGCGCGATCGCCTGACTCCACTGCCATAAGTCGACCGACTCGAAGACCGGCTCCGGCTGATTCGTGAAGCGAAGAATCTCCTCCGTGATGCGCCGTCCGCGCTGAACCGCTTTCGTCATGTGATCGAGGGCGTTGAACCGGCGCTCGAGCGCGACATCGCCGCGCCTCAGAAGCTCGATGAACGGTGAGATGCCCATCAGCACGTTGTTGAACTCGTGCGCGATCGTGGCGGCCAGACGGCCGAGGCTCGCGACGCGGTTCGCCTTTTCGAGCTGGTCCTCCAGGCGCCGCCGTTCCGCGTTCGCGCTCGCCCGCTCCATCGCCTCGGCGGCCGCATTCGCGAGCGCCTGGAGGAACCGCGCGTCGGTGTCGTTGAACTCCCGGCGCGTACGGCTTTGCGCCGTCAGCGTTCCGTAGAGATTGCGCTCTCCTCGCACCTCCGCCGCGATTCCGCTCGCGATCCCCTGCTCGGCGAACGCGCCGTGCGACGCGAAACGCGTTTCGGACGCGTAATCGGACACGATCACCGGCCCTCCGTGCAGACTCGTATAACCGGAGAGCGACTCCTCGCCGGCGGGGACCGCGGCGTCCTCCGCGATCCACCACCGGCCCGCCCCTCGGTGGAATGTATTGGAGTCACGGTCGTAGGCGAGATAGGTCGCGTAGTCGGCGTCCAGAATCGCCTGGACCACGTCACAGAGGTGCTCGAGCAGCTCCTGCGTGATGCCGAGCAGCGCGAAGCGGCCGAATTGCGCGATGGCGATCTGCTGCGCCGCGCGCGTGCGCAGCTCCTCCTCGGCCTGACCGCGTCCAATCGCCTGCGCCAGCAGATTGGCGACCGCGCTGAGGAAATGCACCTCGTCAGCGCGAAGACGATGGGGCGATGTCACCGCCAGCAGGCCGGCGGGCGAATCGGCACCCGCGATGACGAACAGCGCGCTTTTGTCACGGATCGACGAATGGCGCGTCTCGACCCGCAAGCGGACCACCTCTTCCGACGCCGCCGGGTCGCCGTGGCTCGCCGAAAGCTCGATCGTTCCGCTTCTCCGGGTGAGCCAGATGCTGGCGCCGCGAACCTCGAGGACACGGTCGATCATCCTCACGGCGTCTGCCGTGACGTCGGCGATCGGGCGTCCGCTCAGCGCTTCACTGCTGAGATTTGCGAGGGCCTCCTGCTGGGCGGAGTGCCTCCGCAGGCGTTCTTCGACATGATTTTCCAATCGGCACGTTCACTTTTGATGGGGGACGAGGTGGCCATCAACATGGAGTGCCGTAAATAATCACTTTGCTACCCCCC
>DASYSN010000314.1:0-17499 GCA_036003305.1 Thermoanaerobaculia bacterium | reverse complement strand
GGGAACCAGCCCGTATCCGGCGACGCCCGCGATGAAGGCAAGATAGACCTTCTCGTACCGCTTCGCGTAAGGGAGGTTGAGGAACGCGGTCGGCGCGGGAGACTTCGTTGTCGCCACTCAGCCTGTCCGCTACCGCTTCTTTGCCGGAGCGTGAGAACGGCTCACTTTTTCGCCTTTGCGGCGTGCTCCGGCTTTCGTTCTGCCAGTCACCTTCTTGAACTCGACGAACGTCACGTTGCCGTTCTTGGCGTGGATGTCATGAAGCTGCTTCAGGAGCTCCGCGACACGGCCGGGGGGAATCTTTAGTCGTGACGCAACTTCCTCCGTCGTCGGAAAATCGGAAGTGATGCGAGCTTTGCCTGCCATCTGGGCCTCAGTTTAGCGGAAGTTCGTCGGCAATCGATCTATTCCGTCGCATGCGGCGCAGCAAGACGACGACCGCCGCCCCCGCCAACACCACCGTCACCGCCGAGAACACGATCGGGATGGTGAACAGGAACTCGAAGGCGATGACGAGCATGCCGGTGCAGGCGAGGAGGACGGTGATGGCGATCGGGAGGGCTGCGCTGCCGTGGCGTTGCGCGATCAACGCGAGCTGCCAGGCGATCGCGGCGAGGGCGAACATGAGGATGCCGACGGTGATCGCGAGGCCGCGGTAGAAGTCCCAGTAGCTCCGCGTGAACCCCATCACCGGGAAGCGGTACGACTGCATGGCGCTGAACACCGCCGCCTCGGCCGGTCCGCGCCGGACTTGCGGCGCGGACGTGCCGAGGGTGTGACCGAGGGCGAAAATGAAGAGGATCACCGAGAGGATCTTGAGGAAGGTCGCGGACTTCACGCGGCACCCGCCTTCGTTTCGGACACCCGCTTCGCGTAGAGATCGAGCAGGCTGCCCCAGCCTCCCGGCGAGCTGACGGAAGTGCGCATCGTTTCGCCGCCGGCGCCGTGGCGCTCGAAATTGCGATGCTCGAGATCGACGCGCGTGGCGCCGTCGCCGGTCGGGGTGAAGCGCACCTCGACCTCGCTCGACTGCGCGAGGTCGGGCTGGTAGCCCCACTCGTGCGTGATCTGCCACGCCATCACGAAGCGGTTCGGCGGCTCCCAGACGAGGACCTGTCCCCACGGGCATTCCGTGCCGTCTTCCTGCTCGCTGTAGCAGCGGCCGCCGCCGCGCCCTTCGACGATCGCGCGCGTCATCGGCGAATTGCCGATGTGATGGCTGCGCGGCCACCACGAGTCGAAGCCGTCGGTGAACAGCGCGAACGCGCGCTCGGGATCGGTGTCGACGACGATGGTTTTTCGGACCGGCTCGAGCTCACTCATTTCTTTTCTGCCTTCCTCTTGAATGCCGCCAGCGCTTCGGTCCAGAACTGGTCAAAGAACCGGCGCAGGTTGTTGAATCCGTCGATGTCGATGGCGTAGACGCGGCGCGTGCCGACCGCCGTGTCCGTGACGAGCTGGGCGTCTTTGAGGACCTTCAAATGCTGCGAGATGGCCGGCCGGCTGATGGGGAACTCCTCCGCCAGCTCGCGGACCGACAGAGGGTTGTCGAACAGCCGCGCCAGGATGGCTCGGCGTGTCGGGTCGACGAGCGCGTCGAACTGCGATTGGTAAGCGTCCACTAACGGTAAGGTAAGCCTTACGGAGTGGATTGTCAAGATGGAAGCCGGTGGAGGTATACTTAACCGTAATTCAGCAATAAACCAGCAATAAAACAATGGCCCGCCGCGAACGCCGCGTTCCGCTGCCTCACCACGAGCCGCGCTCGATTCGCGGCGTGTATCCGCGCCGTGTGGTCGATCTGTCGCGAGTCATCGACGTGACGATTGTGGTTCCGTCGAAAGGGCCGGCTGACGAGTGGACCGCCCTCGTAGCCGCCGCGGTCACCGAGCCGCCACAGCAGCGAAACTACCTCACCCGTGCCGCATTCGGCAGACGGTGGGGAGCGTCGCCGCAGGTTCTGGCGAAGGTCAGCGCGTTCGGCGAGGAATATGGACTGAAGACCGTAGACTCGAGCGCCTGGCGGCGTTGCGTCGTCCTGCGCGGGACGCTCGCGGATTTTCAGGATGCGTTCAGCGTCACGTTCGCCGGCGTCGACCTTCCAAATGGCACATTCCTGTCGAATGAAGCGAATCCGCAGGTCCCCGTGTCGCTCGCCCCGTTGATCGAGGCAGTGCTCGGACTCGACAATATTCCGAGTGCGAGGCCGCACTTGCGCCCGCGTGGACGCCGCGGCTCAGCGATGTTCAACCTCCCTGAATTGCGGAGCGCCTATCGCTTTCCGCCGCGGCTCTCCGGAAGTGGGCAATGCGTGGCGGTGATCGAGCTCGGTGGCGGGCTTTACCCGAAGGACTACATCGAGTATTTCCGCACGATTGGAATCCCGCCACCGCCTCTGCGCAAGCGCACGCTTCCTCGCGCCGGCAATGAGCCGTCTTCCGTCGAGGACATGGAGGAGTTGCTGAAGTCGATCTGGGACGGTGATTTTCCGCCGCCTCCGGGCGAGATCGATTACGGCGCGTTGTGGACGTGGGAAACGGCGATGGATCTGGAGATCATCGGCACGCTCGCGCCGAAGGCGACACTTCTGCTGATGCAGGGAGTGTTCGACGATCAGGGTCAATACCACGCCATCACGAGCGCGCTCGCCGACGCGCGGAACGCGCCATCGGTGATTTCCTGCAGTTGGGGATTTTTCGAGGCCGACACGACGCCGATTTTCATGCCGGTGATCGACCGCTGGATGCAGTCCGCCGCGGTCCTGGGCGTGACAGCTTGCTTCTCGACCGGCGATTACGGCGACGGCAGCCTCGGTGAGACCGGGAACGACCCAGTGACGCTCGAAGCGATGTTTCCCGCGACCAGTCCCTACGCGCTCGCCTGCGGCGGCACCACGCTCGACATTCGCGCCGGAACGGAGACCGCGTGGTTCCAACGCATCAATGGATCTGCGCCGATGGCGGCGGGCGGCGGATTCAGCCAGGAGTTCCCATTGCCGGCCTGGCAGTCGGACATCGATCCCGACAGTTTCATTCCGGCCGGCGCATCAAGCGGAAAGGGCCGCGCCGTTCCCGACGTCGTCTCGAGGTCGAATCTCGATCCGGCGTTCAGCGTCATTGCGGCGGGACTCCCCTTTCCCGTGGGCGGCACCAGTGCATCGGCGCCGCTGTGGGCCGCTCTCGTCGCGCTGCTGAACCAGGGACTCCGGCGTCCCACCGGTTCGCTGAATGCGCTCCTGTATGACGATCAAGGCCTTTCGGATACCTTTCGCGACATCGTGAGGGGGAAGATCGGCCATCTGCGCGCGAGGAGAGGGTGGGATCCTGCCAGCGGCTGGGGAAGCCCGGACGGTGAGGCGATCCTCCAGGCTTTGCGCCGCTATAACCGATAGAAGCGCCGCGGGTTGTCCCACAGCAGCTTGCGCACGGTGTCACGCGAGAGCGTCGCCTCCAGCCCCATGGCGTCTCTCATCACGTTCGGATCGTGGTCCATGTGCGGGAAGTCGGAGCCGATGATGATGTTGTCGCTCCCGATGAAGTCGAGCAGCGCTCCGAGGTAAGGCTCGGACGGCTCGATCGAGACGAAACACTGGCGCCGGAAGTACTTCGACGGCTCCATTTTCACATTGGCGCTCACTTCCCACTGCAGGTCGTGATATTCGCGGTCGAGGCGCCAGAGCCAGTATGGAATCCAGCCGCCGCCCGCCTCGAGAAAGGCGACCCGCAGCCGCGGGTGGCGCTCCAGGACTCCTCCTTCGATCAACGCCAGGAGAGCCATCATCTGCTCCATCGGATGCGAGCAGGCATGGAGGCCGAAGCGCGTGACGAAACGATCGGCGCCGGCGGAGGGAACGCGCGCGTGCGCCCCCTCATGCAGCGCCACGGCGACGTCGAGCCGCTCGCACTCGCTCCAGAACGGCTCGTATTCGGGGTCGCTGAGCAGACGGCCTTTGATCGGATTCGGGCGGAGCACCACGGCGCGCCAGCCGAAGGCGGCGATGCGCTGGAGCTCCGGCACCATCTCTTCCGGCGCGTGGCGGTTGATCGCGCCGACGCCGCGCAGCACTTCCGGATCGTGGGCGACGAAGTCGTGCAGCCAGTTGTTGTAGGCGCGGACGAACGCGCCGGCGAGCGCGGGGTCCATCGAATCGACGGCGAAGAGCCAGCCGCCGATGGAGGGATAGAGGAAGGCGACATCGGCGCCGAGGACTCTCACCGCTTTCGCCACTGACGGGGCGTCGTAGCTGCTGATGCCGTACGTTTCGAAATTGCGTTTGCGCACGGCCGGCCCGAGGGCGGCCAGGGGGCCGGAAATCTTGTTGTGGATCGCCTCGCCGTCGAGGCGCAAGTCTGAGGTGAGTGCGTGTTGCGCGAAGCGCGGTTCGAGGTAGTCGCGCCAGACGTCCGGCGGCTCCCAGACGTGGCAGTCGGAGTCGATGATCGGATGTTCGCTCATGAGGCGGCTCCTTCCGCCTTGCTGCCGATCATGAATTCGCCGACGGAGGGTTCGTGGTAGTAGTCGACGCCGGACGCGGCGGCAAAGGCGTCGGAGTCTCCGCCGCCGATCGCGCACGCGCCGAGCCCCATCGCTTCGGCGACGAGGTAGAACGTCTGCATCAATACGCCGACGTCTTTGAGGATCAGGGCGTATCCCATCGACTCGTACTTCCACGAAACCCTGGCGATGCGCGCGGTGATGGTCAGCAGCACCTGGGGGGGCGCATACGGCGGCTGCGTGGCGTGCCTCAGCAACGCGGCGGAGACCTCGCCGACGCGTGCGAGCCGATGTTCGAGCGGGCAGTAGTGATAGAGCCCCGGCCGCAGATCGAGACACTCGCGGACCGCGGCATAGATCTCGAGCTCGTAGACGGCGCCCCCTCCGGGATAGGGACGCCGGCTGAGCTGCTGGCCCGTTTCGGCGTCATAGACTTCCCGGATGCGCGCCGTCCGAAAGAGGAACTCGCCGAGCTCGCGGGATGTGATCGGCTTCTCGCCGAAGCGACGGGACGAACGGCGTCCTTCGATGATGGACGTGAGCTCGCCCCGCAGTTCCGGCTTCTCGAGCGCAACGACCTCGTGAGACATCGGCGGCTTGACCAGCGGCGGCGGCTCCATGCGTCCGCGGAACGGATAGGTGCCGCCAAAACCGCCGTAATGTCTCCCGAACCGCGATCGGCTGTGAAACAGAAGATCGTGAAAGCTCCAGTAGGCGAAGGCGCCGTCTTCCTCGTCGCCGGCGGCGAGGATGCCGGAGGCGGAGAGGAGGGAGCAGAGGGCGCCGGCTTCGTCGGGCGGAAGGACGGCGGTCAAGTCGTTCAGACATTTCGGTGCGGCAAGCATTGCGAGGGCCTGCATCACGCGCGGATCGACGATCGAGACGCGAACGCCGGAGAGCGGCGTCTCGAGGAACATCAGGGGGCCGTCGCGGCGGAGGAGCGCGAAGCGCGACAGCAGCAACGGGCGATCCGCATCGACGGAGTGGAAGTCGAGCAGCGCCTTCGACGTCGCGGTGACGAGCGTGCCGCCTTCGCCGGCGACGCGATACGACAACGCACCCTCGCGCGCCAGCGCGCCGATCGCGAAATACAACATGGGGACGGCGCCGCCTCCGTCCGCTGCGATCACGCTCGCCAACAGTTCTTCCTCCGTCGCGCCGCGCTGCGCGAGGTTCGAGAGGACCTCGCGCACGCCGGGGGTGAGGCCTGCGAGCGGCGGCTCGTGGTCGCGAAGAAGGATCTCGATGCGCGCGCTCATCGCACTTCCTCAGAAGAAGACTGCGATCGGATTCAGCTCCGTCTCGCTCAACGGCGCCGGCAGCCATCCGAGCGCCACCGGGACGTCGTACAGACGCCCGGGGCCGAGGCGCTGCCAGAAATGACGGAGTCCCGGCACCACGACACGCACGACCGGGAGACCGATGTCGGATCTCGTCTGATCGAGCACGAGCGTCTCCAGGCCGTGTGCGGCCGCGATGCGGACGCAAGCCTCTACATCGTGCTTGAGATCGTCATGTTCGAAGCGGCGGTAGTCGGACGCGTGGCGCGCGGGAGCCGCGGACGGCACGAGGTACGGTTGCCCCGCGATGGTCGCCGTCCGGAGCCAGTCGAGAACCTCGTCGCTCTTCGTGTCGAACGGCGAGTCGGGAGTGCGGCGTCCGATCACGACCGGCAGGAACTGATTGGCCTCGGTCAGTGCGCGGAGAATCCCGAGCTTTGGATCGAGGTGGCAGCCGAACCCGACAATGAGGTCCTCGGCCGCCATGTCGGTGCGGCGGCTGACCGCCGCAAACGCCGGAATGCTGAAGTCTCCGGTGAGGTCGAGCACCCATAGGTCGCGTTGCAGCGAGCGGTAGTAGCTGCGGAGCGACGCGAAATAGGGCTCGTCGAACGAATCGAGATCGACCGCCGGCCGGGCCAGACGGTTGTACCACCAGATCGCCACGCAGTCGCGCTCCACTAATTCGAGGAATCCCTGCAGGATCGCCTCTTCGATCGAGTTTCCTGCCGCGCAGCCGTTGGAATCGGCCCAGCAGAAGGACTCGTGCGGCTGATAATCGAAGTAGCAGTAGGCGGCCGGCAGAAAACGGGGACGCTCGTGGGTCAGCGACCAGAGTTGCGACCATTCGATTTCGGCGGACGGATCGAACGGCGACGGGACTCGGTAGGAGCGCAGTGCGGGTGTCCCGCGCCGGCGTGCGTACTGCGCGCTGCTGTAGAGCATGCAGTCGTTCGGGTGAATGGCGGTGTCGCCGAGGTCATCGAAGCGTGCGCGGAAGCGCGGCTCGCTTCCGTCGAAGACGCCGCTGTAGCGCTCGATCGCTTCGGCCAGCGCGCCGGCTTTCGCCTGTTGTTCGGTCTTTCCCTTCCCTCCGCTGCCGCTGCGAAACCGGCCGGACAACGAATCGAGGGTGTCATCGATGCGTGAAGCGTTGCGGCCCGAAAACCAGATTGGAGCAATTGCAGAATCAATCGATGACTCCAGCAGCAGTTGTCTCACGACGCCGGTCAACGCGCTCACGTGCCGGCTGTATCGCGAAAGGGTCGTCTCCGGCGGTTCCGAGCGAAAGCCGCCGTCGCCCGTGAAAAGCTTGGCGCGGCTTTGCAGGCGAATCGGCCGCGGCAGAGCGCGTTCGCCGGACCCACACGCAGGGCATTGCGGCCTCCGCACGACAGGGTGACGTTCGGTGGTCCATGTGGCGAGGTCGATCGTCAGCAGCGTGGTCTCGAGATCCGGAGCCGGCGCACCGGCGAGCCACTTCGCGATTTCGGTCGCGACGAACGACGCGGCCAACGCTTCGGTCGACGGGAGGCTGAAGTTCGCCGACAGGCGGGGATAGCCGGTGTTCTTGTGCCGTTGGACGAATCGCTCGGCCGCGCGCTGCGCCCGCATGCGGTGCGCGAGACACTCCCAACAAGCCGTGACTCCTGGGCGGAACAGCGGTCCGAGCCAGAGGACGGAACCGAGCGGCCGGGCCAGGAGCCATGGAGTTGCGCCGTGAAGGCGCTCCGCGTTCACCGCCTCGAGCTCCGGTCGGAGATAGTCATCGGTGAGGACCACCGAGAGTGTGCCGGCGGCGGTGGTGTTGACGCCGAGCGACGCGAGTGCCCGTGCGAGCGGTTCCGTGGCGACGCCTCCCACCGCATCCACCGCGACGTGGGCGCCGGCGAGCGCGCGCGCCGCCATCGCCGGCGCCACACCGAGCGAGTCCCAGAATTGCGCGGCGCGCGGCGGGAGGGAATCATCGTCCTCGCGGACGACGCCATGGCGCTCCAGCCGGTCGAGGACGTAATAGACGTCCGCGGCACTCACGGCCGGCGGCGCGGCGGCGATGATGTCATCGACGGACCGCCTCTCGCCGAGCAGCGACGCCACCGCCGTATATGCCGAACCGGTGAAGAGGTGAACCCCGCGCTCGCTCACCAGGAGCATGTGCGCGTCGTCGACGATGGTCACGTCGTAGCACGTGTTGAACGCCGGTCGGTCGAGCAGGCCATTCTCCTTTCCGGAACACCCGGAACGCCTTCGGTACGGCCGAAGGCGCTCCGGCGACGCTCAACAACAAGGGGCGCCGGTGCAGCAAGCCGAGCCCTCTGCCCGATCGCGCAGTTGCTCGTCACTGAGCCCCTGCGGCTTTGACGGCAGGCCGAGGGTGAGCGTGTGCGTGTCGGAGTTCTCGGCGATCTTCACTTTGATGCGGGAATCGATCTTCCATCCCTCGTCTCTGAGCGTTTTCTCCGGATCGTTCACCAGACGTTTGTGAAAGTCCTCATCCGACCATGCTTTGGCAACGACCTTCGCGTACTCGTTGTTTGATTCCGCCATGAATAGTCCTTCCTTTCTCGTATTTGTGAACGGCAATGGATTGCGACACTGACGAAAATGAAAACGTTCGCTGCGGGCTACCTCCTTTCGTGCTGCGGGAGGCGGTACAGAAGACGGAGATCGATCGTCCTTCCCGCTTGCAGGACGCGGGGCAGGGTGGTGAAGTTCCCCGGGTCGTAATACTGCTTGTCGAAGAGATTGAAGGCGCTGAGCTGCAGGGTCATGCTCGCACGCACCCTGTAGTTCAGAGTGGCGTCGGTGGTCGAATAGGGAGCCATCTGAGTAAAGGGGTTGTCGACGAAGAAACTGTTGGCGTCGAGTGTCCCAACGCCGGTGCGCCGCCGTCCAACGTAATGAACGCGCGCGCCGCCGAAAAGCCTGGCGTCCGCGTCGGTGTCGAAACCGAGCGTGACCTGGTTTTTCGCGATATCCGCGATCGGCAACTGGTGGAGCGGATTGCCGTTCGCGTCGAGCATCGGGCTGCCGTCGAAGTTCGCCGGATCGATCTCCAGCGATTCCGTGTGCGTGTAATTCGTCCACAAAGTCGCGCCGTGCAGCCGGTACGACGCCGTCAACTGCGCCCCACGGATGAGGAAACGGTTGCGGTTCTGGAATTGGCGGCAATCGACCTCGCAGTCGGTGATCAAAGAGCCGTCGGGATTGCGCGGCGCGCCGAGGCCGACCACGTGCGCATAACTGGCCCGGTATGCGGCCGCGTCGATCGACAACGCCTCACCGCGTTGCCAGTTGGCGCTCAACTCGAAATTCCGCACCCGCTCAGGAACGAGGCCATTGCTCGGTACCGCGTACACGTACCGGAGGACGCTGAATTTCTGCTCGTCGGTCGGGTCTTTGAACGCCTCGGAGTAGATGCTCTTGAGGATGAGCCGTCCGCCGAAGGACGACCAGATGACGCCGAGCCGCGGTGTGAACAACGTCCCGTAACCGTGCACGTCCGGTTTGTTGTCGATGCTGTTGTGATTGACGCGTCCCGCGACGATGACCCGCAGCGATTTGCGCGGCTTCCACGCACCCTGCGCATACATGGCGAGGTCGGTGTGCTCGTTGTCTTCCGGTTTCTCGAGCGACGTCTGCGACAGATATCCGGGGCCGGTCGGGGTGGAGTCGTATTGCGTCTGAATGGACGATTTCGCGAACTCGACCCCCGTCACGCCGCTGAGAGTCTCCGACGGTTGAAAGATCAGGCTCGCTTCGCTGCGTAGTGCACTGTTGAGCAGGCCGAACGTGTCTCGCTCGATCCAGGGCGACGCGGGTGCGCAGCCGACCGGTTGGGGATCAGCGGAGGCGACGCATGGAGAGACCAGACTGTAAAGGTTCAGGAACCCGTTGTAGTAGCTGTGCACGTAATCGAAGCGCGAGGTGTCGCGCGCGAGCGTCGTCTCTTCATAGCGGCTGAAGAGGTTGAGCTTGAAACGGTCGAAAGGGATCGAGTACTTGACATAGAGCGCGAGCTCTTTTGGGTTCCAGCTGGTGTTCCCGGTGATGCCGGTTGGAGTGCCGTACGCGGAGACGATCCCTTCCTGGCTCGACCACCACTGCAGGCCGGCGGTCAGGTTCTGAATCCTCATCTTGGCGTTGATCGACGCGTTCTTCGCGCCGTCGTCGAACCCCGCGTTGTGATCTTGAATGAGCTTCCGGTCCAGTCCGCGCACGAGTGCTTCGCCCGCGTCCGTGAGGTCGATTCCCTGCGCGCTACAGGCGATGTAGGGCGACGGAGTGGAACAGAGCTTCTGTCGCGCGTCGTCTGTCGCGTCGAGGTGCATGAGACTCTTGTAGTCGACGTTCCGGTAGGTAAAGTCATACGACGGGTCCAGCGCCGAGAGGTCGCGCTCTTTCGATTGCTGGAAGCGGCCGGCGACGCTCCATGCGGTCGTCCCGTCGTGACTCATGCCCGCGGCCGTGACGTCCGCGGCCCGGTTCGAATAGCCGCCGTCGGTCACGTGGCCGATGAGTCCGAAGCGCCGGTTGTCGCCGAGGATCGTTTCAGGATCGCGGGTGACGATGCTGATGACGCCTGTGTAGGCGTTCGCGCCGTACATCGTCGAAGCAGGGCCGTAGATCACCTCGACCCGCTCGACGTCCGAGAGAGAGTATTGGCGCGAGATGTAAGCGGTGCTCCCCTGCAGGTCGTTCTGTTCGACGCCGTCGACCAGCAGCAGGAGGCGGTCGTTCTCGCTGTTGACGTACCCACGCTGATAGATCGATGAGTAGTAGGCGCCGTTGAGGCGCGCGATGTCGAAGCCCGGAAGGTCGTGGAGGAGCTGCTCGAGGTCGAGATAGCCCCGCTTTGCGATTTCGTCGCCGGTGATCACGACCACCGTCGCCGGCGCCTCGCGCAGGCTCTCGCTCGTTTTCGAAACGGAGACGACCTGCGTCGTCTGCTCTTCCGCGCGCACCTTCGCCAGCAGCGCCACGAAACCCGCCGTCGATCCCGCTTCCGGCTCGTAGTTCGACTGCAGGCGGAGCAGCGTCGAGATCTCTTTCCGTGCCTTCTCCGTCTCGTCGTTGTTGACGTAGGCACGCGCCAGGAGCGAGTGGACGTGTACCGCGACCGTGCGCGACATCGGCGTCCCCATGCACGGTGCTACTTTCACCGGCACGTCTTCGAACAGCCCCAGCTCGTAGCTCTTCTCCGCGTCGCGCAGCGCGTCTTCGCACGCCGACTGCGCACGCGCGCCCAGCGGCCACGTGAACACGATTCCGATTGCAAACAGCAGGACGACAACCCGCCGCATCCTCACTCTCTCGCTCCTTTCACGGGGCATGGGAGCTCGGGCTGGTACTCCACGTTCGGCAAGTATCGGGTCCACTCACTCTCCGTCAGGTTCCCCTTGACCGCCTTGCACAAGCCGCCGGCCAGAAGACGCGCGTGCGCGGGCCATACGCGCAACGTGCGGTCTTCGCTGCCGGAGACGACGCGCTCGCCGTCCGGCGTGAATGCCACCGCCCAGACCCACGACTGATGGCCGGGCAGCACGATCGCGTGAGCGTTGCTGCCGGTCACGTCCCACAGACGAACGGTGTTGTCGGAGCTCGCCGACGCCAGGAAAGCGCCGTCTGGGCTGAAGCTCAGCGCATTCACGCTCGACGCGTGGCCGAGGAGAGAACGTGGTTTCCCGCCGTCGAGAGGGGTCACCGTGATTTCGCCGCGTCCGCTGCCGCACGCGAGAAGTTTTCCGTCGGGCCGGAACGCCACGCTGCGGACGTCGATACCGTTGCAGACCATCCGCGGCGCTTCGGACGGCTGCGCGAGATGCCACAGCAGCGCGCCGCCTTGCGCACGTCCGGCCGCGAGCGACTTTCCGTCGGGACTGAAGGCGACGGACGTGACGCGCTTCGCCTCGGAGCTTTGCAGCGTGACGCCGGGGCCGCTGCCCTCCGCGTCCGACAGCATCACCGTTCCGTCGAGGTTCGCGGAGGCGAGCTTGTCGCCGGACGGCGCGAATGCCAACGCAGTCACGACGCCATGGCCCGCCGCGAAGATGCGGTGCGGCGCGCCGGGGTTACCGGTATCGAATACGTCGACCGTGCCGGCGTCGGTACCGACGGCGACGCGGTGTCCGGCGACCGCCATCGAGCGGATTGGCCCGGATGCGCTGGCCAGCACCGCTGGTTTTCCGCCATGGTCGAGATCGAAGCGGAGGATGCGGCCGTCGTCTCCGGCGGCGATGGCGTGCCGGCCCTCCGGCGTGACGCCGATCGCCCGGATGTTGCCGGCCTGCCGGACGATCGGATCGGGAACCAGCCTCTCGTGCGCGGTGCGCAGCGCGGCGAATACATCGGGGTCCTCCGGATTGCCGCCGTTGTCGCGGTTGAGGCGGAAGTCCTGAAGCGCAAGGAGTCCGGACGTCTGCGGATCTTTCAACTGCAGGATCGAGAGCGCGAGGGCGCGGGCGGCGGCGAGATGGCTCAGACGCAACGTCTCCTTCGCCGAAGCCTCTGCGTTGCCGCGCGCAACATCGGCGTTCTTTTTCTCCTCGACCGCCACCGTGCGGGACGCCTCGGCGTTCTTCCGCGCGAGGTCGGCGATCCCTTGCGCTTTCACCGCTTCGGCGCGCGATGCCTCGGCCTCCGCCTTCTTGGTGCGCGCCTCGAGCTCGTTGGTCTCGGCACGCTGTTTTTCCTGCTCCGCGCGCAGGCGTTCGCCCTCGGCGCGCTGCTTCTGCTTTTCGGCGCGCACTTTCTCGCTTTCCGCGCGCAGTTTCTCGGCCTCGGCACGATGCTGCGCCGATTGCACTTCGACGAGTGCCTGCTCCGCGCGATGCTGCGCCGCAACGGCCTTCGTCTTCTGCGTCAGCGCGAATGCGCCGAGGGCCAGCAGGACCAGCGACAGCGCCGAGAAGACCCCCAACAGGATGCGTGCGCGGCGCAGTTTGTTGCGGCGGCTCGCCTCCTTCTCGCGCAGCTCACGGTCGCGCTCGTCGCGGCTGGCGTCGAGGAAACGCATCGCGCGGGCGAACGACGTGTCGTAGCGCGACGCCCACTCCTCGGTCGGATGCTCTTTGTCGCGCCAGGTCAGTGCGAGCTGCAGCTCCGGATCGCGCCAGAGCGCGGCCAGTCCCTCCTCGTGCCGCTGTGCGGCCTTCGCGACGTTGAGATAGAGCTGGCCTGAGCGTGCCTCCTCGTCAGCCCACGACGAGAGGCGCTCCCAGATGCGCATGAGGCTCTCATGCGAGATGTCGAGGATCGAATCGGACCTCAGCTCGACGGCCACGGGCGGCATGAGGAACGAGCGGCCCGGCTTGCGGAATGTGTCGACGACCGCGGTCACTTCCTGGAGCGTCGCTCCGGTCAGCGCGCAAATCTCGCTCACAGGCGCCGGACGACGGACGCCCCGGACGTCGGACGCCTTGTCGGTCAGCGCGCGGAACAGTTTCTCCGCGATCTCCTGCCCGCGCGGATCGAGCTCGCCGTAACACTCCTCGGCATGGCGCGACAGCGCCGTATGCAATGTTCCGATCGCCTCGTAATGCTGGAGGTCCAACGGCTCGTCCGGTTTTCCTTCCTCCTCCCACCGGTCCCACGTACGCATCAACGCGTGCTGCAGGATCGGAAGTTGATCGGGATCGTCGCCGACCTCGTTCAAGAGGCGCGAAACGAGGCGCGGCGCGATCGTGGCGCCTCCCACGGCCACCGGTCCGGTGATCGCCGAGCGCAGCTCGTCGCGAGTCATCCTCGGGACGAGATAGATCCCGTCGTTGATGACTTCAGGGAGGTTGCCGAACTCCATGCAGTCGCCGATGAAATCAGAGCGCATGGTGACGGCGATGTAGCAGCGCACCGACTCGGACTCGCGCGCGGTCAGGAGCAGTTTGACGAAGGCAACCGCTTCGTCGCGCCCGATCACGCGCCGGCTGCGCTTGTAGCGGAAGAGCTCTTCGAACTGGTCGACGAGCAAGAGGACGTTGTTCCCTTCCGGGAGCCGCGCCTGCTCGATGCACTCGATCAGCCCGCCGTGGCTTGCGCGCAGAGTCGTCTCGAAGAATGCGCGGGTCAGCGGCGTGTCGGTGTCGTCGTCGAATAAGACGCCGCGCTCGCCGAGCACCGCCGCAAGATTGCCGATCGGATCGTCGCCGGGACGCATGATCGCCACGCGCCAGCGCGATCCCGCCACCGTCATCCCTCCGCCCCAGAGCGCCGGGATCATTCCCGATCGGACGAGCGACGACTTGCCGCTGCCGGAGCGGCCGAGGATCGAGAGGAAGCGCGTCGTGCGGAGCTTTCGCAGCAACTCGTCCGTCTGTTTCTCGCGTCCGAAGAAGAGGTAGTCCTCGTCGGGCTCGAAGGGGCGAAGCCCGGGGAAGGGATTGAGCGCCTGCGGCTCGCTGGCATACATCCCGGCCGCGCTCATCCGGTCTCCCTCTGCTTCTCGAATTGACCGAGCAACGCGGCGAGCACCGCCGGATCAAACCCCTCGGCGGGCTCGCGCAGGAGCGTTGCCTCGAGCGTCCGGAATCGCTCCTTGACCGGCGTGGCGGGCCCCGCGACGTAGATCGCCTTCGCGAGCAACGGCTTGTCGCGGCCGAGGGCGGCGCTTTTCTGCAGCTCGCGCAACTTGCGGCGCAACCAGAGCTCGCCGCCGGCACCGTAGTAAAAGACGATGACGTCGCAAGAGCGGAGGTTCTCCTCATGCTCCGTCCTCGCCGCCGCCTCGTCTTCCTCGAAAAAGGGGAGGATCACTTCGTAGCCCTGCGCGAAGAGGTGGTCTTCGAGCGGACGAACGCTCTCGAGGTCCTGCTGGTCACAGAGGAGATAGAAGCGGACCAGCTCCTCCGAGGCCGCTCGTGGCTCCGCCGCGGCCGCAGGCGCGGCTTTCGGGACGGGAGGCGGTGCGAGACGCGTGTGGACGAGAGTCTTCAGATCCTCGATCGGGACCTGCAGCAGCTCGGCCGCGGCGTGAACGGTCGGATCATTCTGCAGCCGTTCCACGAAGGCACGCTGCCGCTCGTCGTCGATTTCGACACCGGCCGGCAGCCAGATGAGGCTCTTCAACGCAGTCGTGGCCGAAGTCTCGGAGGCGAGCACCTGCTGCCGCTCGACGATCGACTGCGACGATCCCTCCGGAATGACGCCGTAGTGGCGGCCGATGAGGTGGATCGAGAGCTTGGAGCGGGTAAGTTGCTCCCGCACGACGGCGTCGAGCTCAGACGCCATCAACGGCAACGCGCGGTCGGGGAGCACTTCGTAGCCGCTGCGGATGAGGTCGCGCTTGATCCCTTCGCGCTCTTCGCGGAGCTCGTAGCTCGTTTCGGCGAGGAAGACGGTCCCTTTCGACGGCTCCGGCGCCGCGGCAGCACCGCCGCCGTTCTCGTGAACCATCTGCAGGAGCTGCGCGATGTCGTAGGCGAGATCGTCGAGCTTCGCCAGAAAAGCACGGTCGCCGCCGGCCCCATACTCCGGCGCCAGCTCGCGCGGCCGGCCCGAGTCGTCATAGACGAAAAAGTCGTAGCCGAGCATCGGCTGCACTTCCTCCGGCAGCCGCTCGCGATTGACGGGTGTCTTCACTACTTTGAAGAGGCGCGCTTTGTCGGCGATCCGAATGCCGCCCGACTGCTCGGCCGCGCGGCAGAATTCCTTCAGCTCGCGGTTGCACCATTCGGACTGCACGTAGCGCGGCGAGAGGATGCTGACGAGCGCGGCGATGCGTGGCAGCCGCTCCAGGATCGTATCGGCGAAATAGTCGTTTCCCTGAAGCTTCGGGTCGCGCCAGATCTTCGGCGTCTCGCCGAGAAGCTGCCCGACCCGGATCTCCAGGAGGCGGTGCAGTTGCGAGATCCAACCCTTTTCACCTGCTACCAGCGCCTGGTCGTCGATGTGCGCGTAGCTGATCAGTAGGTCGTGTTCGAATTTCATCGCCTGAGGTTCGCGCCGTTTTCGGAAAGCTCACGCCATCCCCGCGTCCGGCGGCCGGTTTCCCACTTTGTTGCTTCGCTACCCACTTCAGGAGTGACGAAAGACCGGCTTTCCCTACCTATCGAATCAGGAAAAGTTCGGATACGATCACTTGGGGCCCGGATCAGAAGAGATGGCAGACGGTACCGACGTCACCGTGGCGCGGCTGGAAGAGCAGCTGGCGTGGTACGACGCGAAGGCGAGCCATTCGCAGCGGATGTTCAAGCGCCTGAAGGCGGCGACGATCATCGCGGCGGCGCTCGTTCCGATCTCTGCGCTCTGCCGTGACGGGAGCTACATCGCCGCCGGGCTCGGGTTCGTCATCGTCGTCGTCGAGGGTTTTCAGCAGCTCGGGCAGTACCAGCAGACCTGGTTCACCTATCGCGCGACCGCTGAGGCGCTCAAGCACGAAAAGTATCTGTACTACGCGCCCGCCGGCGATTACCCGAAGGCGCAAGACCCTCACCGGCTCCTTGCCGAGCGGGTCGAATCGCTCGTCTCGCAGGAGCACGCCCGCTGGAGCGCCGCGCAGGAAGCGGCGCTCAAGCAGCGGAAAGACGACAAGTAGCCGGCCGCGTTGTACGATGCGCGCCTCACCCCGCCCGGTTGCCTGGCGGACTTTTCAAAATCCAAAGGAGCTCTTGATGAGAAAGACACTGTTCGTGTTGCTCTCGATTTGCGCCACGTCCCTCTTCGCAGCGGAGGGGATGTGGATGCCGCAGCAGATTCCGCAGATCGCGGCGGACATGCAGAAGGCGGGGATCAAGATCGATCCGAGCCGCCTCTCGGACCTCACCGGCGACCCGATGGGCGCCGTCATCTCCCTCGGCGGCTGCACGGCGTCGTTCGTCTCGCCGGACGGGCTCGTCGTCACCAATCACCACTGCGGCTACGGCTCGCTGCAGTACAACTCGACCGCGCAGCGCGACCTCCTCAAGCAGGGCTTCCTCGCGAAGACGAAGGAGGAGGAGCTCCGCGCGGCGCCGGGATCGCACGTTTACGTCACGACGAACATCGAAGACGTGACGAGCCAGATGACCGGCAATCTTCCGGCGAAGCTCACCGACGCGCAGCGCGCGAAGGAGATCGAGAAGCGCCAGAAGCAGCTCACCGCCGACTGCGAGAAGCAGGGCGGCGTCCGCTGCCGCGTGGCCTCGTTCTTCGAAGGCTCGCAGTACCTCCGTACGACGCAGATGGACATCAAGGACGTCCGTCTCGTCTATGCGCCGCCCGAGGGGATCGGCAACTTCGGCGGGGAGACGGACAACTGGATGTGGCCGCGCCACACCGGCGACTGGTCGTTCCTCCGCGCGTACGTCGGCAAGGACGGCAAGCCGGCGGAGTACTCGAAGGACAACGTGCCGTACCACCCCGCGCACTATCTGAAGGTGTCGACCGAGGGGATGAACCCGGGCGACTTCGTGATGGTGGCGGGCTATCCGGGGCGGACGTTCCGCTATCGGACGGAAGAGGAAATCAAGACGGCGGCTGACTACGGGATGCCGACGTTCATCCGCTACGCGACGGACCTCTCGAACATCCTGCACGAGCAGGGGAAGAACAACCGCGACGTCGCGATCAAGAACGCGTCGCGCATCCGCGGGATGGAGAACACGCTGAAGAACTTCACCGGCGTGGGCAACGCGATGCAGACGGGCCGCATCCAGGCGCACGCGCACGAGCGCGAGGCGGCGCTGGCGCAGTACGCGTCGTCGCATCCGCAGTACGCCGGCGTGCTCGACACGATCCGCAAGATCGACGACGA
>DASYSN010000313.1:0-3825 GCA_036003305.1 Thermoanaerobaculia bacterium | reverse complement strand
GATGCTCTTCGCGCGTTTCGGATCGGGCTCGGCGAGCGACGGATCGGGGAGCATCGCTTCGAGCGCACGGTAGCGCGCGAGCTCGATCTCGCCGAGGTGCGCGACCTCGTGCGCGTCCATCGGGAGCAGCAGGAGGTGATGGAGCATGAAGTTGTAGTGCTCCGTCCCCATCGCCTTCCACTCCTGCATCTGCGGAAGGCGCTTCTCGAGCCAGTCGGCGAACGCGTGCGTCGAGCGGACCGCCTGATCGCGCGCCGCGTCGAACTCCTTCCGCTGCTCCGGTGAGAGCGAGCGGGCCAGAGGCTCTACGCTGTCGGTGAAGAGTGGATCGACCGCGCGCGCCGAGTCGATCGCGAGCTGCGAGTACAGCCGCACCGGCTTCGTCAGGTTCTTCTTCCCCTGCTCGAACAGCTCCGGCATCGCGCGAAAGCGCGTCGCGGCGGCCATCGCGCGTTTCTGCGGCGTGTCGTACTCCTTCTTCAGCAGCGAGAAGATCGCGCTGCTCGCCGTATCGGTGTACGTCTGCGGGTTCGTCTCTTCGGTCTGTAGTACGCGATCTCCAAAGTTCGACGCCTCGAGCTGCGACCGGAAGAGGATCCAGTCGATCTTCTCGTCCTTCGGCCACGCCGCGACATCCATCGCGTTCACCTTCTCGAGGAGCTCGGCGACGTGCGCGCGCCGCTTCGCGACCGCCGGCGCCGAGTAGTCGACCATCCGGTCGTCGAACCGGTGATCCCCCTGATCGCTCGCGAAGACCGGGTACTCGACCTTTACCCACTCGTAGTAATCGTCGGCGAGCTTGTGAAGCTGCTGTTGGGCGGCAACGGGCATGGCTAGCGCCAGAAAGATGTACGTAACGGTCAGACGCATGGTTTAGGCAGTGTACTGAATCGGGCTAACAGCCCCCGCCGCCGCCCGTGTAGACGACCTTCCACGATCGGCGGGTGCGCTTGAGAATGCACCAGTTCCAGGTCGCGCGGCTGTGCACGCGCGTGATGATCTCGTCGACGCCGTCCGCGTCGATGTCTGCCTGATCGAACAGCTCCATCCGCGCCGAGTCGGCGTCGTCGTCCGCCTCTTTCCGATGGTCGTAGACATACTGCGCGTGCATGCGGCCGCGGCGTTCGCCGGCGATGACGAGAAACTGGTGCTGCTTCCGTCCCATCGTCACCTCGCCGTTGGCGACGAACTCCGATCGGCCGTCGTGGTCGAGGTCGACCGCGAAGAACGATGTCTGCTGGTTGGCTCCGATGCCGAGACGGTCGCGGAGGAGCTCGATCATCGCGGTCTGCTCCGCCGGCGTCACCTCGCGCGTCGTGTCGCGGTGCTGCTCGATGAGCGGACCGCTCGTCGCGAGCCCGAGGTTGTACGGCAGCCGGTTCGAGAGCTTCACCCCGGCCGCCAGCGACGCGCAGCTCAGCTCCACGCGCGACTGCGCGAGCGCCGTCGCCACCCGTTCCCCGCTGCTGAAGACGTCGTACCGCTTCCCGCCGAAGTACTCGCGCACGAACGACTTCTGCTCGCGCGGGTCCGGCTGCGCGAACGTGAGCCGCGCCCCCCGCCGCTCCACGATCGCGATCGGCTCGATGTACGGCCGCCGCGCGTCGGTCGCATCGACACCGAACAGGACCACCGCGGCCGCCGCAAGAATCATCATGAAACTTGATAGTGTACCGGCGGACGTGACGCGCTTGGAAGCTCCCGGCTGGCAAGTTCAGGATGGAAACCTCGTTCGCGAATTTCGCTTCGCGAACTTCGTCGACGCGTTCGGATTCATGACCTTCGTCGCTCTCGTCGCCGAACGGATGAACCACCATCCTGACTGGAGCAACGTTTACAACACCGTCAGGATCCGGCTATCGACTCACGACGCCGGCGGGATCACCGACAAGGACTTCGGCCTGGCGTCCGCGATCTCGGATCTCTACGCCCGCTTCTGTGTGGCGTCGGCGCCCTCGCCGGCGGTATGAAGCATTGATGCGCCGCGAAGACGGCGCGACCATGTTTCATCGCGCCGGCGAGGGCGCCGGCGCCACACAGAAGCGGCGCTCGAAACCTACCGCGCCTTCGTGAGGCCCTGCTGCTCCAGCTTCACGAGCGCGTTCTCGCGCTCGATGCCGTGACGCTTGTCGAGCATCGTCTGGCGGATGTAGTCGAGCAGGCGGTCGAAGTTCATGTCGGCTTGCGCCATCATGCGGGCGAGGCTGAGGACTACTTCGACGCCGGCGAGATTCACGCCGAGGTCGCGCGTCAGCGTGAGAATCATCTCCAGCTTGCGGATCTCGTCCTCGCCGTACAGGCGCGTGTTGCCTGCAGTGCGGGAGGGCTTGATGAGGCCCTCCCGCTCGTACAGACGCAGCGTCTGCGGATGGATGTTGTAGCGCTCCGCGATGATCGAGATCATCACGAAACCATCTGATCTGCGACGCGCCATGACGTTATCCGTTACTTGTTCTCTTCCACGACCTCGGCCTCGATGACGTCGTCCTTATTCGCCGACGCCTCCGGGCCGCCGCTGGCCGGGCCAGACTGCGGTCCGCCGGGACCACCCTGCGGGCCGGCCTGCTGATACATCGCCTCGGCGAGCTTGTGCGACGCCTTCTGCAGGGTGTCCGTGGCCTTGCGGATGTTGTCCGCGCCACCCTGCTCCATCGCCTTGCGCGCCTCGGAGATCGCGTTCTCGAGCGTCTGCACGTCCGGACTCGCGAGCTTCTCGCGGTTCTCGCTCAGCATCTTCTCGACCGAGTACACCATCGAGTCGAGCTGATTCTTCGCCTCGATCTCCTCACGCCGATCCTTGTCCTCCGCGGCATGCGCCTCGGCGTCCTTGACGAGCTTGTCGACGTCGTCCTTCGACAGACCGGACGAGCTGGTGATCGTGATCTTCTGCTCCTTGCCGGTGCCAAGGTCCTTCGCCGAGACGTTCATGATGCCGTTCGCGTCGATGTCGAACGTGACCTCGACCTGCGGGATGCCGCGCGGCGCGGGCGGAATGCCGACCAGGTGAAACGCTCCGAGGAGCTTGTTGTCGCGCGCGAAATCGCGCTCGCCCTGGAACACCTTGATCTCCACCGACGTCTGATTGTCCGCCGCGGTCGAGAAGACTTCGCCCTTCCGCGTCGGGATCGTCGTATTGCGCTCGATGAGCTTCGTCATCACGCCGCCGAGCGTCTCGATGCCGAGCGAGAGCGGAGTGACGTCGAGCAGGAGCACATCCTTCACGTCGCCGCCGAGAACGCCGCCCTGAACAGCCGCGCCGACTGCCACGACTTCGTCAGGATTCACGCCCTTATGCGGCTCCTTGCCGAAGAACTCCTGCACCAGCCGCTGCACCATCGGGATACGCGTGGAGCCGCCGACGAGAACCACCTCGTCGATGTTCTTCGGGTCGACGCCGGAATCCTTGAGCGCCTGGCGCACCGGACCCATCGTCTTCTGGATGATGTCGCCGACGAGCTGCTCGAACTTCGCGCGCGTCATCTGCATGTTGAGATGCTTGGGACCCGACGCGTCGGCGGTGATGAACGGAAGATTGATGTCAGTCGACGCGGTCGACGACAGCTCGATCTTCGCCTTCTCCGCCGCTTCCTTCAGGCGCTGCAGGGCCATCTTGTCTTTCGAGAGGTCGATGCCTTGGTCCTTGCGGAACTCGTCGATGATCCAGTCGATCAGCTTCTGGTCGATGTTGTCGCCGCCGAGGTGCGTGTCGCCGTTGGTCGACTTGACCTCGACCACGCCGTCGCCCACCTCGAGCACCGAGATGTCGAACGTACCGCCGCCGAAGTCATACACGGCGATGGTCTCGTTGCCTTTCTTGTCGAGGCC
>DASYSN010000312.1:0-7090 GCA_036003305.1 Thermoanaerobaculia bacterium | reverse complement strand
GGCCGTAAAGTCATGGCGCCCGGGCGAGGAAAACGAAGGAGGCGACGGTGCCACGATCGCGGTGCTCGACTAACTCTGCGCTCTGCGCTCTCCGCTCTCCGCTCTGAATATGGCCCTCGTCGACCTCAACGACCAGATCATTTCGCAGGTGCGGCAGGCGGCCGACATCGTCGAATTCGTCAACCAGGTGACGCCGCTCAAGCTCGCGGGGAAGAGCTACAAGGGTCTCTGTCCGTTCCACCGCGAGAAGAGTCCGTCATTTCACGTCGATCGCGCCAAGGGGCTCTTCTACTGCTTCGGCTGCGGCGTGGGAGGCGACGTCTTCAAGTTCCTGGCACTGACGGAGCGCTTCACCTTTCCGGAGGCGGTCGAGCACGTCGCGGCGCGCGCCGGCATCGAGCTCCCGAAGCGGCGGAAGGCGTCGCAGCGCGAGAGCGACAAAGACGACCTGCTGGAGCTCCTCGACGAAGCGTCGGAAGCGTTCCATCAGGCGCTCCTCCACTTCGACGACAACCCGGCGCAGCGCTACCTGCGCAAGCGCGGCGTCGCCGAAGAGATCGTCAAGAAGTACGGCTTCGGCTACGCCCCCGACTCGTGGGACTACCTCCTCCGCCGGCTCGGGCAGAAACATGGCGAGCAGAAGCTCGAAAAGGCGGGGCTGATCACGCCGCGCAAGGAGAAGAGCGGCTACTACGACCGCTTCCGCAATCGGCTGATGATCCCGATCCACTCGGAGACGGGAGCGCTGGTCGGCTTCGGGGGGCGGGCGCTCGACAACAGCGAGCCGAAGTACCTCAACTCACCGGAGTCGGAGGTCTTCAACAAGTCGCGGCTTCTCTACAACCTGCATCGCTCGAAAGACGCGATGCGGCGGGTCGATCGCGCCATCCTCGTCGAGGGTTACTTCGACGCGATCGCCATCGACCACGCCGGCGTGCCGGGAGTCGTCGCCTCGATGGGAACGTCGCTGACGAGCGGCCAGGCGTCGCTCCTCCGCCGTTTCACGCGGCGTGTGGTGATCGCGTACGACGGCGACGACGCCGGCCGGAACGCCACGCTCCGCGCCGCGCCGATCCTCCTCGCCGCCGGCCTCGACATCTTCGCGCTCGACCTCGGCGGCGAAAAAGACCCCGATTCGCTGATCCAGAAACAGGGAGCGGACAAGTTCCTCGAAGTCCTCAGCAACGCCAGCGACATCTTCACCTTCGCGCTCAGTCAGTGGGGAGCCGACGTGGCGGCGCTGAGCGGCCGCGAGAAGGCCGACCGGGTGGAGCTGTTCGTGCCGCTCCTCTCCTCCGTCAACGATCCGGTCGTCCGGAACGACGCCGCCCAGCGGATCGCGGACGCCTTCCGGCTCGAATTCGAGACGGTCTGGTCCCGGGTACGGGGGAAAGCGCAGACGGGGCTCGTGGAGCGGCAGGTGGCCGGGCGGGAGTCGTCGGCCGACAAGACGGTGCTGATCGCGGCGATTCAGGGGAAGTTGCCGCCGGGGCGGCTGGCGTGGCTCCAGGAGGACTTCTTCAACGACCCGGCGTGCAAAACGCTCTTTTCTATCATGAAAAATGATCTTGTAACGGGCTCGCCTATTGATTTCACGGAAATTGCGACCGAGATTAGGGGCGAGGCCGAGCTGACGCTCCTCTCGGAGCTGACCCTCAGCGAAGAGGTGGACGAGGAGAGCCTGCGACGAATCGACGAGAACTTGCAGCGCTTGGAAGCCCGGTACGTCAAGAGGCGGAAACTGGAGATTCAGAGGGAGATCGTCGAGGCCGAGCGAGCGGGCGACGCCGGACGTGTGGACGAGCTTGTTGCGGAGAAGCAGGAATTGTCCCGTATGTCAAGCGCGCTGAAATAATTATCGTCCACCACAGATTACGTGAATGTCCCGGCAGACGGACACTTTCGAGGTCTGATGCCGGCGTTCGAACCGTCGTGCCGCCGTGGGCTACAGAGCTGCCCGGAAGAGGAGCGAATAACTGATGACATCCCGCCTGCGCACTTCGAACCTCGAACAGGAATCCAATTTTGACGAGGGGGTCCCCGACTTGGCGGTTGAAGAGAAGTACGCGGAAGTCAAAACGCTCATCGCGATCGGCAAGGAAAAAGGATTTCTGCTTTACGACGAGATTTACGAAGTGCTGCCCGAGGAGATCACCAGTCTCCCCGAGGAACTGGACGAGATCTACATCCGCTTTGCTGACCTCGGCATCGACGTCGTGGAAGACGCCGAAAAGCCGCTCCAGCCCACCACCAAGGGCATCGTCACCATCGACGGGACGATCGAAGAGAAGGAGATGGATCAGCGCGAGGAGGTCCAGCAGGACATCATCGCGGCGTCCAGCGGCATCGTCGACAAGACCAACGACCCCGTCCGCATGTATCTGCGCGAGATGGGCACGGTCAAGCTCCTCGACCGCCAGGGCGAAGTCGATATCGCCAAGCGGATCGAAAAGGGCGAGCGGCGCGTCTTCAAGTCGCTCTCCGCGAACCGCATCATTCGCGAAGAGATCCTGAAGATCTACGACGCGGCGAAGAAAGACCAGCGGGTCATCAAAGAGACGATCGACCTCGCCATGCCGGAAGACGACACCACGATCATGGTGGCCGACGAGAACGGCGAGGTGAAGCTCCCCGCCGCGGCGGTCAACAAGATCAACGAGATTCTCCAGATCTTCGAGAAGATCGTGAAGCTCGACAAGAAGATCAAGGACAACGTCGCGAAGCTCGCGGATGCGAAGAAGCTGACGCAGAAGCAGATTCAGACGACCCAGCGCACGATCGAGAAGCTCGAGCTCGACCTCGCGAACGAGCTGCGCCAGATCGACTTCACGCCGGCCACGCGCAACCGGATGATCAACAAGCTGAAGGATATCGACAACGAGCTGAACCAGTCCGCAGGGATGATCAAGAAGGACGAGAACGCCTTCAAGCGCGAGAAGGACAAGACGCGCAAGGACTTCTACCGCCGCCGCCTGGTGAAGTACCAGGAGAAGCTGGCGGAGCTCGAGACGTTCTACGGCACGTCGCACACCGAGCTGCGGACGACCATCCGCGAGATCCGCGCCGGCGAAGAGGAAGCGGATCAGGCGAAGCAGGAGCTGATCGTCGCGAACCTCCGCCTCGTCGTCTCCATCGCGAAGAAGTACACCAACCGCGGGCTGCAGTTCCTCGACCTGATTCAGGAAGGGAACATCGGCCTGATGAAGGCGGTCGAGAAGTTCGAGTACCGCCGCGGCTACAAGTTTTCGACGTACGCGACGTGGTGGATCCGCCAGGCCATCACCCGCGCGATCGCCGATCAGGCGCGCACCATCCGCATCCCGGTGCACATGATCGAGACGATCAACAAGCTGACGCGCACCTCCCGCTCGCTCGTGCAGGAGCTCGGCCGCGAACCGCAGGCCGAGGAGATCGCGCAGCGGATGGACATGCCGGTATCGAAGGTCCGCAAGATCATGAAGATCGCGCAGGAGCCGATCTCCCTCGAGACTCCGATCGGAGAAGAGGAAGACTCGCATCTGGGAGACTTCATCGAGGATCGCGCCGCGATCTCGCCGATCGATCACGTCATCGTCGCGAATCTGAAGGACCAGACCAACAAGGTCCTTCGCACCCTCACGCCCCGCGAGGAGCAGGTGCTGAAGATGCGCTTCGGTGTCGGCGACGGCGCGGAGCACACGCTCGAGGAAGTGGGCCGCTCGTTCAACGTCACACGCGAGCGGATTCGCCAGATCGAGTCGAAGGCGCTGCGGAAGCTGCGGCATCCTTCCCGCTCGAAGAAGCTCCGGCCGTTCCTCGACGCAACGTTCTAGAAGCTTGGTTTCGAGGTTGCGGGGTTACGCGGTTACGCCGCGACCCCGCAACCACGTAACTTCGCAACCTCTCCATGCGCCGCCTTGCCGTTCTCGCGCTGCTCGCGCTTCCCGCGCTCGCCGCGCCCGCTCCCCGTCCCTACCACCTCACGCTGGAGGCGACTCCCGCGGCTCCCTTCCCGTTTCTCAGCAAGTTCGGGACGGTGACGCTTCACCTTTACGGCGGCGGGGTGCGCGCCGAGACGTTCTGGCTGAACGGCTTCTCACGCAACGCGTCGCCGAACATCACCGTTGAGAACCCGTACGGGCGGATGTACACCGAAGTGCCGGTGACGAACGTCGGATCGATCGTGGCGAAGCTGGCGGGAAGCGACCTGCGGAACGCGACACCGAGCCTCGCTACGCCGACGGCGGGACGCGTCGGTGAGCTGCCGGCGACGCGATATCGGCTGCTCTACGGCCCCGAGGCGTACATCGACATCTGGGCGACCCACGCGATCCCGGAGAACACGCAATTCCGCAACATCGTCGTGCAGTTCGTCGGCGGCATCTCCCCCGGCACCGCGACGCTCGCGAAGACCATCCCCGGCACTCCGATCTACGTCGAGATGAACTTTCGCCGCTTCAAGAAGCTCCCGCTCCTCCGCCTCAAGTCGCTCACGTACGACGACAGCGGCGAAGCCGACGCCCTGAAGGTCAGCTCCTTCATGCTGCACGCGTCGCTGCTCGACAATCTCTGGAAGTAACGCGTCAGCGCATCATCTCTTCGATCGGCGCGTATTGATCGGTGAGGATCTTTGCCCGCGCACGATCGGGGCCGGCCGATATGAGGTGAGCGGCGAGTTGGCGGTATCGCGGGCGGACGTCCGACGCCGCGGCGATCGTCGCGAATAGCTGGGCATCTCCCATTTGCGGCCCGTTTCCACCGATCAGAATCCAGTTTCGCTGCTGTCTGCTCTTCGGGTCGCGGGCAAAGGCGTAGCGTTCTGAAAACGCCGTCCCGAGCGTCTCGAAAACCGACGCGAGCGCTTCGTTCGCGTCGCCGCCCGGACGAGCGATGAAGTTCATCTCGATGTAGCCGCCGGGCTGCAGCTTTGACCGACAGAGCTCGAAGAACTCTCGCGTGACGAGGTGGAACGGGACGCTGTGGCGATTGAAGGCGTCGAGCACGATGAGGTCGTACTTCCGGGGAGTGTGTTCCAGGAAACGGCGCCCGTCTTCCACCGCGATGTTCGTTCGCGGATCGTGAATCGGAACTGCGAAGAAACGGCCGGCGACGCCGACGACGTCGGGATCGATCTCGGCGACGTCGATGCGAACGCCGGGATAGTCGCGGAGGAACTGTTTGACGAGCGTTCCGCCTCCCAGCCCGATCATCAGGACGTCGTGGGGATGGGCCAACGCGACGCCGAGGTGCAGGTGATCGGTGTAGTCGGTGCGCGCCTCCAGCGGATCGAGAAGTGAGACGGCGGACTGCACGTAGTCGTCGAACTTCAGCGATCTCGTGCCGGCGGCATCGGTCACCGCGATGTGGTGATAGAACGAGTCGTGGACGTACACGAGCTTCGTATCGCTCGTCTGCGGCCGCCGCCATTTCTGCCACGCGGTCGAATCCGACGCCATCACCACGGCGCCGATGAGCAGCGCCGTGCTCGCACCTGCCGCGATCGCGATCCGCATCACGCGTTGCCGCGCTCCGGCGTAGACCGCGACAACGGTCGCCAGTCCGACAAGCGCCGCGCCGAGCATGTACGTCAGATTGTCGATGCCGGCGAACGGGATGAGCCAGAACGCCGTCGCGATCGTCCCGAAGATGCTCCCGCACGTCGAAATGGCGTACAGGACTCCCGCGCTACGCCCCAGCCGCTCGCGATCCGCCGCATCGAGACGGATGGCATACGGCGACACCGATCCCATGAGAACGGTCGGTGCGAGAAACAGGAGAACCGCCGCCGTCAGAGAACCGCTGCGGACGTCCGCGGGAGCGACTGCAAACACAAGCGGCGCGGCGAGCGGAATCAGCAGCACGAAACCACCCGCCGTCAGCAGCACGGCTGCGACGCCGTTCATCGACGGCAGCCGGTCCGCGAATGCACCGCCGAGCCAGTAGCCGATCGACAACCCGGCCAGAAACACGCTGATGAGGCTCGCCCAGACGATGATCGAGTTGCCGTACTGAGGTGCGAGAAAGCGGCTCGCCACCATCTCCAGCGCCATCAGAATGGCGCCCGAAACGAAAACGAACGTGCGGATCACGAGCTCACCGGCGGAGCGGCTCCTTACGCCGCGACCTGTTGCAGCGACACCGCGTCGAGATCGTGGAGCAACTCGCCCGCGTTCGCGTACCGCATCTTCGGGTCTTTCTCGAGGCAACGAAGCACGATCGAGTTGATCTGGCGGCCGGTCTCAGGCCGCAGCTCGATCGGCGGACGGGGCTTCTCGGTGATGTGGGCGGTCAGCACGCCGGTGAGCGATGACGACTCGAACGGCCGGCGTCCGGCGACGAGCTCGTACAGCATGATGCCCATCGAATAGACGTCGCTGCGCGGGTCGAGCTGCTTCCCCTGCACCTGCTCGGGACTCATGTAGTGCGGTGTCCCGACGATCAGGCCGGCCTGCGTCATCCCCTCGTGTGTCTCGGCCATGCGCGCGATGCCGAAATCCATCAGCTTCACTTCGCCCTTGTGGTCGATCAGTACGTTCTGCGGCTTGATGTCGCGGTGGATGATCCCCTGCTCGTGCGCGACCTCGAGGCCGCGCGACACCTGGCGCATGATGCCGACCGCGACGCGCGGCTGCATCTGCTTCGCCTCCGCTTCGGCGAGGAGCTCGGCCAGCGTGTAGCCGCGCACCAGTTCCATGCTGATGAAGTACACGCCCTCGGCCTCGCCGTAGTCGTACGTCCGCAGCACGTTGCGATGCGTGATCTTGCGCGCCAGCCGGATCTCGCGCTTGAACCGCTCGAGGTCTTCCGGCGAGCGGGTCATGACGTCGCCCGGCAGCGTCTTGATCGCGACCGGCTCGTCGAGCTGCGTGTCGATCGCCTTGTACACGATCCCCATCCCGCCGCGGCCGACGATCTGTTCGATGCGATAGCGGTTGGCGAAAAGCTGGCCCGGCTGGAGCTCGATCGAAATGCCGCCCGCGGGCGAAGTCGGTCCCGGCGTCGTCGCGTCGATCCGAAGCGTCGCCTCGGGACTCGTCGATCCGATCGACCGCATCATTCCGGTCGTCATCGACGCCAGCGGCAGCGACGCCACCGGCATCGGCTGGTTCAG